>WBUV01000386.1 GCA_008933525.1 Bacteroidales bacterium
CTCTAGTAATTGGTATTTCCGATTATTCTGGTACATCAAGCGATCTACAGTATTGCGATGATGATGCTAACGACTGGAAAACAAGATTGCAAGCTGAGGGCTATAGTGTTACTATAATTCTAGATAGAAACGCAACTAAATCGGCAATTGAATCGGCAGTTAATACCCTAGCAAGTCGTTCAGTTGCAGGCAATACAATTGCATTCTGCTATTCTGGACATGGCAGTAGCGGAAATATTGTTACTACAGACCTATACTACATTAGCAGCTCGTGGTTTAAAACAAAATTTACCAATTCAACCAGCACAAAAATGATGTTCTGTTTCGATGCTTGTCAAATTGGTGCAATGAAAACTTCCTTAAGCAAAACAGGCCGGGTTATTGCAGTTGCCTCAAATACAACAGTTTACTCCTACGATGGCGATGCTACTATGAAAAATGGTGTTTTCACATACTACCAAATGAGGGGATTTGATTACATGGGATACGTTTACCTTGAATCGGACTGCAGCTACGCTTGTACTCAAATGAAATCGTGGGCTTCGGCACGAGGATTAACCGTTGCTCCATCCTATGGCGACTACTACTCTGGAAGTTTCGATTTATAGTCAATCCTTAGTAATTATAAAAAAAATAAAAGCCCAGTTTCTCTGGGCTTTTCTGTTTGTTTCAACCTTATTCGATTCCTCAAAAAAGTTAATAAAAAATGAGCCCGTGCATCGGAAATGGTTTTTTATGGGTTACAAATTGCATTTTGTCGATTTTATAATCATCGTTTATAATTACACACTAACTTATGCTCAGTTTTTTAACATTTATTAACCAAACCAAAACTAAACTAAAATGAGAACACAAAAATGGATCAAGTTAGCATTTATTGCTATGTTCGTGGGTGTTGTATTTCAAAATTGCTCTAAGGAAGACGAATTAGTTCAAGAGGAGCAAATAACTTTTAGCGTACGTCCAGACTTTGAAACTATCGACAACAGACCAGCCGATGTTATTGCAAAGTTTAAGGTTACCGGCAACGATGCTGTTGCAGTAAAACTTGACGAGAATGCACCAAAAGGTTCAAAAATTGCTTTGGTTATAGGTATTTCTGATTACTCTGGCACTTCAAACGATCTTCAATACTGCGATGATGATGCAATTGATTGGAAAGCTCGTTTACAAGCTGAAGGTTACACTGTAACTTCTCTTTTAGATTTGAATGCTACTAAAGCAAACATTGAAGCAGCTATCAACACCTTGGCTAGCCAATCTATTGCAGGTAATGAGATTGCTTTTGTTTATTCTGGCCATGGAAGTAAAGGAAACATTGTAACATCTGATTTATACTACATCAACAACTCTTGGTTCAAAACAAAATTCTCTACTGCAAAAAGCACTAAAATGATGTTTACTTTTGATGCTTGCCAAATTGGCGCTATGGCTACTGCACTTAATGCCACAGGTAGAGTAATTGCTGTTGCATCAAACACCACAGTATACTCTTACGATGGTGATGCTACAATGAAAAACGGTGTTTTCACATACTACCAAATGAAAGGCTTCGACTCAATGGGTTATATTTATGCAGAGCCTGATTTCCAGTATGCTGTTGATCAAATGAAAGCATGGGCAAAAACAAAAAGACTTAGAGTTGCTCCTTCGTATGTTGATTCTTACACAGGAAACTTCGACTTATAGTAACTTTTTTTAATATCAGGGAGGCTACCAAAAAGGTAGCCTCTTTTTTATGCCTTTAACAGCACTCTTTTAAATTTATGTATTGATAAATAAATTGATTTTCAGTAATTTTGATAGATACTGAAACCTCTAAATGCTAAGTCATGAAAAAACTACCTCTATTATTCCTATCGCTAATCCTACTCTTTGCCTGTAAGCAGGCCAATAAGCAAATTGACGAGCAACAACTACTTGGAACGTGGGAAACAATTGAAGGATTTGACTTTGAAGAAATATCCTTCGAAATTGACGAAGCAGAAAACAGAACCGTAAATCTAGTTTTTGGACAAAAAGCGAATCTGGGTTCATGGCTTATAGCCGAAGGAAATTTAGTAATCCAAGGACCCTACGACACTCTTTTTTTTACCGAGGTAACTTTCTCTGCAGACACTTTAATCCTTAAACAAAAAAACGAAGCCTACTCAATATTCTACAGAAAAACAGAGGAACAGTGCAATAGTATTTCTATGCTTAATTCTTTAAGAGATATTTCGAAAAGAGATTTTTCTGAAATACAGGATACTATTCTGGAGGATGGAACTGAAGCTAATTACATTTCTTTTAATATCGAAGTTAAGGATGATTTTACCGTAATGGGAAATGCTCTTAAACCCCTTGTTGATGAACTCCCTAATATTGGATTTGAACTGGATAATGAGTTAATTACCGAAATCCAAACCGGATATTTCTATAAAAATTACCGGTTGATTGTTACAAATGAATACCTCGCTCCTCTGTCTGACACAAATAATGGGAACGACGATACATCGGGAATATACAGGGTAATAGTTATTTGCTACTGCCAACAAGCAGAATAATAGAGTAGATTACTTCCTGCCAAAATCTGCAGGAATCTCGCCCCACACTTTTGTTTCCCACTTCAAAATGGGATTTTCCCATTTATTTGATTTTAGCCAGTTTTCGGCTCTCTGGATCAATTCAAAAAGAATTTCGTTGCGCGATGTTTTTTCGAGTTTTGTATTGGCTTGCTTTCGTCTAACCCACGATATGGCAGTGACTGAATCGGTATAAACAGGTATTTTACTTCCTTGCTTTTGAAGAAAAGCTAATCCATGAACAATAGCCAAAAATTCTCCAATATTGTTTGTTCCATCAAAGTAAGGACCTTGTCGGAAAATTTCCTTTCCGCTATGCGCATCTACACCACGGTACTCCATATCACCGGAAACTGTATTACATGCTGCATCTACTGCTAAAGAGGGAAAAACAGGCTTAAGTGAACTCTTGTCAATTTGCACATGAGTTGTGTTCATCTTCATGTATGCTCCGTAACCAATTTTAAAGGCCCTCTCAGCATCGGCAAAATCAACAAAACCTTTAAACTTTGCATTATTATATCCCTTTATTTGCTCCTGACACCTATCCCAACTATTATAAATTCCAGGATTAAACCCAGCCCAAACCACATAGTAATTATTCTTCTTTTCCATTTGGCGACAGGAAATCTATTTTTTATTCAAAATCGGAATATAACAAGTATTTCTTTCTTGTCCTCTTAAAATCTTCCACTGCAGGCTTCCACGATTTACGAATAGCATCCTCATCGAGCCCCTGTTCTATTTGTTGTCGAAGCACAGTGTTTCCGGCCAGATTTTTAAAGAAATTGTTGAAAAAATTCTTTTTATCGGGAGATATTTTATAGGCATATAAAAGCCATTCCAGGTTTATAGCCTTCTTTTCCAGAAAGTACTTGGGGCTATATTCTCTTAAATCG
>WBUV01000387.1 GCA_008933525.1 Bacteroidales bacterium
GTTTAAATATTAAGTTTATATTATATATATAAAATACTGAAATACAGTTTAATAAAACATTAATTGTATAAGTGTTGATGTATCATACTTATTTATTTGATTGTTGTTTTGTGATGTTTACAAATGTAAATTTATTAAGTTTAATGGAGTTTTTTTTAATTAAATGCATATTTACACCAATCTCTCAGTGAGGTTAGCATAAAAAAATACTTAACATAATTAATGAAGAATGGAGAGGATATTTAGATTAATCTAGTCAGCCTGTAAGCCGGGTTTTGTTCGAACAAAGTTCGCTCCTATCATTTATCTTGGATTATGGTTACCCATAACCTCCTGCGACCTACCCCTTCCGACGGACGATTGCTCGTCAACAAGGCGGACAACCTTATAGCCAGAAAACTGGCACTCGGAATATACACGGTCTTGCAGCCCATAAGATGCACGGCATTCTGTATCGCTACAGAACCCGGTGAGCTCTTACCTCACCTTTTCACCCTTACCACGCAAGCGTGGCGGTTATTTTCTGTTCCATTACTATGCCCTCACGAGCATCTTCCCGTTAGGAAGTATGGTGTCCTGCGCTGCCCGGACTTTCCTCCCCGATATTTCACGGAGCGATAGAACGGCTGACTATTTAATCTAAATGCTTTATACTATTTCAGATACACTAAGGTTGCACCGTAACCGTACTCTTTAAACGATGCATCCTGATATTTGAGTTTAGGGTACTTGCTATCGAGTGCCCTGGTTATTTCGTACTTAAGTTTACCATTACCAATGCCGTGGATAAAGACCATCTTCTTGGTATTCCCTTTTAAACCGCCCTGTAATGCGGTCTCGAACCGCGCCAGTTGAATTTGAATAATTTCACCAGGAGCCATTCCACTCCAGTTATCAACCAACTCGTGGATATGCAAATCCACCTCCTCGATATCATCCACCTGCTTTTTAACTGGCTTTACAATTGGCTTGGGCTCCTTTTGCTTTATTGCTTCGGATATGGCCTTATCGGTTATATGCTTTAGCATCTCCTCCTTGTATGAATCGGAAACAGAGATGATATATGCACGCTCATCGAAGAAGTCATTCTCAATAAAGTTCCCGCCCTTCTGAAGCTTTATGGGGTTTAGTTCTATATCGTAGAACTCTGGCTGGTGTGCCTTGTAGGCAATATTCTTATAGTAAACTGCCTGAATATTAAAAGTGGTTACCTGATTAATCTCCGACAACTCGTAAGCTTTAATAAACTCCTTGGTGTCCGATGCTAAAAGACCCGCTTTAATAAGGTTTAGTTTACCATCCTCCCATTTAGATATTGCATAGAATACCCTGTAGGAACTATCGTTGATGATATATAAATCGATATTCGATTTGTAAAGCGCATTGATATCCTTTGGAACAAAGGCTAGTTGAAGGGCAACGGAATCGCCTTGCTCATCGGATTCTTTATTCTCGTCAACGTTAATGTCATTATTTTCAACCTTAGCCTCCTGCTTAGGCATATTCTTTTGCTTAGAATCCTTAGGAGTTTGGTTATTGCTAGTACCTTTGATTTTATCGTCGGATACGCTGTCTATAACAACCAAATCAGAGTCGAGAACGGGAATTTCGAATCCATCCTCGGTTTCCACAAGGACTTTTCTTTTATCCAGAATTTTCACAACTTTTCCGCCACCTACCTCGTTTAGGAATCGAACCTTATCTCCCACTCTTACCTTCATAATCTACAATATTGATTTACAATATCTTGTTAAAAACAAATAACTCACAAAATTAACTAATTTTGCGGAACCATTCATTCTATTTGTTGAATGTGCCCAATAAGATTTTCAATTGATTGATAATGAGCGTTGATTTTGATAAAATAAAAATATCGGATTACGATTACGAACTCCCTGAGGCGAGAATTGCCAAACATCCAATGGCGAACAGGGATGAGTCAAAACTCCTACTTTACAGGAATGGTAATATTTCCGAAGATATTTTCAGAAATATCGAAAATTATATACCAGAGGGTAGCGCCTTAATCTTGAACAACACCAAGGTTGTTAGGGCAAGGCTTAATTTCAAAAGGAGTACAGGAGCATCAATAGAGATATTTCTGCTGGAGCCAATAACCCCTGCCGATTATGCACAATCGTTTGGGAATCACTCATCGGTTACCTGGAAATGCTTGGTTGGAAACCTGAAAAAGTGGAAAAATGATATTTTGGAATTGAGCATTCCTCATTCAAATTCAACACTTTATGCCAATAAACTGAAGCATTTAACTGAGGGTGTTGGAGTTGAGTTTACCTGGAATAATGTCAATTTAAGTTTTGCTCAGATAATTGAACTATGCGGTAATGTGCCAATTCCACCTTACTTAAACCGCGATTCAGAGGAGGTTGATAAGGATAGATACCAAACAGTTTATGCACATCCGGAGGGCTCTGTGGCCGCACCAACTGCAGGATTACACTTTACCAACACCGTGTTCGATAAACTATCTGTTAAGTCAATTAAAAGACACTACGTTACACTTCACGTTGGAGCAGGCACTTTTAAGCCAGTAAAGGCAGAGAGCGTTGCTGAACACGAGATGCATACTGAGCACTTCTTTGTGGAAAAGAAATTTATTGAAAGCATTGTAAATACTGAAGGTAAACTGTTTGTAGTGGGGACAACAACCCTTAGGACATTGGAAAGTTTATACTGGCTTGGAGTAAAAGCCAATAATGGCCAATTGGAGGCTCCTTTTTTTATTTCGCAGTGGGAACCATACAATTTACCCAAATTGCCCTTAAAGAAATCGTTTAAAGCCCTTTTAAAGCATTTAAACGAGACAAATATGAATGTTGTATCGGCATCGACCCAAATAATGATTATGCCAGGCTATGAGATTATGACTGCCGATGCGCTTATCACTAACTTTCATCAACCCAAATCTACATTATTGCTGCTAGTATCGGCTCTAATTGGCAACGACTGGAAGAAAGTGTACAAATACGCAATGGAAAACAACTTCCGTTTTTTGAGCTATGGCGATAGTAGTTTGTTATTTAAAGAGTAAAAAGATAAAACGTGGATAATACAGCGAGGAGTAATAGTAAGTTTCTGCCAACCACAATCAAGGAGATGAGGGCTCTTGGTTGGGAACAGGCCGATATTATCCTATTTACAGGCGATGCCTATGTTGACCATCCGTCGTTTGGCGCTGCTGTTATTGGTAGGGTATTGGAAAACGCTGGATTTAAAGTTGCTATTGTTCCTCAGCCCAACTGGCGCGACGATTTACGCGATTTTAAAAAACTTGGAGAACCGCGCCTATTCTTTGCTGTATCATCGGGATGTATGGACTCAATGGTGAACCACTATACGGCCAATATACGCCTACGTAGCGATGATGCTTACACACCAGGCGGAGTTTCGGGCTATAGGCCCGACTATACTGTAAAAGTTTACTCCAATAT
>WBUV01000388.1 GCA_008933525.1 Bacteroidales bacterium
GATTTTTACTGCTGTAAAATCTTCCGTTTCGCTCTTAAAGTTTAGGGCATTGGTATTCTTATCGAACTTTACTCTATAGTCGTTATAACCACCATACGTATATCCATCAACAAAAAACTCATCGTTACCAACAGGAATCAGACTAACATTATAAACCGTGCATTTTGGAACAACCTTCTGGAAAAACAGGCCTTGAATTAAATCCTTGCCATTAAATGATAGTTGCATTACTATTTCCGTTTTCTCAAAGTGGAAGGCAATGCTGTAGTTATTCTCATTCTTATTACAAATGTTAAAAGTTTTGAACTGGCCACTCTGTGATGTATAGTTTTTCCACCCCCCATTCATCTTTGTTATTCCTTTTGGATTAAACAAGCCTGCCTTCATCTGCTCCGAAGCGTATTGCTCAAAACCTTCGAAATTGGCACTTAAAATAGCCTTTGCAAACTCCTTGCATATTTTATAACATACCGAAGTATCTGAAATCTCCCTATAGTAACTGTAATCGAACAAGGTGAAATCGGCTTTTTGATCTGTAGAAAGCAATAATGAATCACCAATGATTTGTATTGAAGCATAATGGGTCTCATCAAATTTATACTTGCCTGCAATACTTGTGTTGGGTTTTCCTTTTGGGATTGGCAAATAAGTAACCTGCTCACCGTTGAGTATCTTAATAATTTTTTCGGTTATTTCATCGACAAATGCAAATTTTGCCGAAAAAATGTCGTCAAACTTAATCTCTTTGGTAAGGTTCGATAGAACAACTATAGATATATTTTTCTCAGGTAAATAGCCTATTCTAGTAGCAAAGCCAAAATCGCCCCCACTATGGGTATAAAATGTTAAACCCGAAATGCTCTTTTTCTCCCAACCTAAAGTCCAAAATCTCTTCGATCGACCAATATTAACGCAGGTATCTAGCATTAACTTTAAGGTTTTTCTGAAAATAGTTTTCCTGAAAAAACATCATCAATATACTTAGTAAGGTCAACTGTATTGGAGTAATTATAGGCCGCACCAATAATCCAACTTGGATGAAACTCATTTTTGGCCTCAACAAAATTTTTGGAACCTATCCCTGAATAACCAATGGCACTTTTATCTTTCAAATTCAACTTATAATAAGAATTGGGCATTCCAATTTTTCCGAAAATTTCTTTTTGCTGGTAAGTTGGAAAATCCATGCCACTTACTTTTTCAACAATATAAGCGAGCAAAGTGTAACCATAGTTGTTGTATTCAAATTTTTGTCCGGGTTTATCTTTTAATTTCGATGATCGAAACTTATCAACTAAATTTTCCATTGATATGGGTTCGTTAGTTGGAATAACTAAGCCTTTGCCTTCTTCATCGACCCTTCCAATGTTTGCAGACATACCCGAGGTATGGTTAAGTAAGTTAATTATTGTAATTTTATCGGTACTATCGCTAATAAAACTAGGGATATACTTATCAACCCTATCGTAAATATTTAATTTGCCCTCATCGTGTAGTTTCATTATAGCGACGGCCGTTACTGTTTTACTAACCGAAGCCAAGTTGAAAATTGTCTTTTCATCGTTTTTGACCTTATTGGCAATATCCGCATAACCATAACCCTTTTGGAATAGGATTTTATCGCCTTGCTTAATCATTACGCTTCCTATAAAGCGGTTGTGAGCGTAATACCCATTCAATAATTCATCGATACTTTGCGCCTTAGCAGAAACGCCAATGCAAAGTAGTACTGTACATAGAACTGTCAATTTTAGTAATGATGTTTTCATAGCCTGAAATTTTAAATGAGACATTTATTTAAAGATTTGTTCGCTTTTGATTTTGTCGCTCAGATACACATAATGATCGTCGCCTGTTATCACCACAATGGTTTTACCCTCCTCCTTGGTGATAATCGCTTGGATATTCAGCAGAATTCTATGGTTTCGTTCGTTATTGAAGTATGGAATAAACTCATACTTTGAGTCTTTAAGAAAGTCAGAATAGCAACTGTAGTACTGATTGCATATTTGAGAATCGTTGCTTTCGATAATCTCCTTGAGCGATTTATTTTTAAGTATTCCGAGGCGCAACTCTCCTATTGAATCGCACACCGCGCATAATTTTGCCAAAGTACTATCCTGAGCCAATTCTCGCTCCAACTTCTTCATTGGCGATATTTCTTTCCAGTAATTTTTAGGAATAGGCCTACCCTCAATATCCTCGCCCAGCCAATCGAAACCTAAAAGTTTTGTATTTGGAAACCAGTAGCGCATCATCCACATCTCGTAAGGATATGATCGTTTCAAATAAGCAGTATCCGCATCTATATCCTCACTCCGAATTTCAACAGCAATCACATCTGGGTTTAGTTGGGTAATAATATGTTTTAAGGTATCATAAGAGTAGTTTTTATTTACTCCATGTAATCCGTGAAGCGATGGGATTAGGTATAATTTAGTTTGAGCAGCAGCATCTGCAATAAAAAATACAGTAAAAATGTAAGCAGTAAATAAATAGATTTTTGTCTTCATTGTCGATCCAGTTAAAATCTGAATCAAAACTATTGCGCTTAAGATGCAAAAACGACCGAATGCGTTTATTAGGACTACAAATTTTATATATATCTGATTTTCTGATAAATAAAAAAGTCCTAATGCGTGTATTAGGACTTCCAAAACAAGAATAAGGCTAAAAAATATCTACTGTGCTTTTTTAAACTCGGATGGAGTTGTACCGGTAAACTTTTTAAAAGCTAGGTTAAATGTTGATTTTGAGTTGAATCCAGAGTCCCAAATAATCTCCTGAATAGTTTTCTGCTTCGATTCATTCTCAATCAGTAGTCGCTTGGCCTTCTCCACCCTAAAGTAATTCACAAAATCGTAGAAATTCTGGTTGTTATACTGATTAATTACACCCGAAAGCAGTCGTTCGGGAATCTTCAAATCCAAGGATAGTTCCTTTAGTGTCAACTCTGGATTTAAGAACGGCTCATTACTCACCATAAAATCCTTAATGCGACTCAAAAGGTAATGAGCCTCGTGCTTGGGTATTGTATTGGTTTTAGGCTCGGCCTTCTCCTCTATCTTAGTAAATACCTCCGGATTACTTATTGCTCTATAGAAAAGCAAAATGAAATAGATAAAAAAACCAAAGAATGAAAAGAACACAAATGCAGCCTTGTATTCTTTTAGTGTATATAGTCCAATTCGGCACAAATCGGTTAAAATGAATGCCGCTAAATATCCATAAATGAATATTCGTAACCAATTGCACTGATGAATATCTATACTTGATTGACTGTTTTTTAGTCCTTTAGTGTACTTAAAGTACATTCTAAAAACAAAAAAAAGGTAGATTGATATTTGAATTGTAATTAATGAATTGATCAACAAACTAATACCAATAGTAATATTTCTATTACTATTTATTAGAACTAATTTTTCATCTGTGCTATTGATATGAAAC
>WBUV01000389.1 GCA_008933525.1 Bacteroidales bacterium
AGTAAGGATATAGCTTATTAATTTCGGGCAGTTGCTTGATGGCGTTCATCAATCCCAGGTTAGGACAATTTCCCAGGTTGTTAATTAAATCGCCAAAAGCTGCAATGTATAATCCCAAATCGGGCTCGAAGTAGTATTTTTCGAATACTGAATTTAAATTCTTCTTAAGCAAGCGCCCCTCGGCTCTAATATTATCCTTTTTCCAAAATTTTATTGGACTGTAAGGTTTCCCTTGTTCAAAGATTGCTTGAATAAAATTGCTCGATGCGTTAACATTCTTATAAACATCGACTGGGTAAAACGATAAAGCGGACAAAGAGCCCTCCAGCGCTTCCCATTTATTAAGTTGAGCTTGTTCAAAATATCCTTTTATAACTGGGAGTGAGGTTAAATATCTGCTACGCATTGAAGGGTTCTGGTTTACCCACTCCTTGAAGCTATTTTCTCGTTCGCCTAGACGTTCAACAACTTTAAAACGGAACATCGATTCTGCTTGCCAGGTATCTTTTTGGTAGAAGTTTACAAGATAATCGTGTTTGTCGGTATAATCTACCTTAACTCTAGGATCGCGAGCTTGCGATTCTTTAATAATGTTGATCATTCGTCCCCAAACATCGCGTTTCCAAGGAGCAATAATATCGCGGGCATCTTGTGCCTCAAATGATGTTGCATATCGATGTGTAGAGCCAGGGTAGCCAATAATCATTGCGAAATCGCCTTCATTAATACCCTTTAAATCAATTTTTAAGTAGTTCTTAGATTTATAAGGAATATTTTTTGTGCTATGTTCTGCTGGCTTTCCATCGGGTGCTGTATAAATCCTAAACATACAAAAATCGCCAGTGTGGCGTGGCCAATGCCAATTGTCTACATCTCCTCCAAAATTACCAATTGAAGAAGGAGGAACTCCAACAAGGCGAACATCAAGGTATCGTTCGTAAACAAACATGTAAAAGGCATTGTTATTATAAAATGGTTTCACCAAAACGTGGTTCCCGGTTTTCTTTGCAGTTTCCTCCTCAATGGTGCGCATGGTTGTTTTTAACTGCTCAAAGTAATCCTTGTTGGGTAGGCTATTGCTAACAGATGAAAGGATTCTATTAGTTACATCCTCAATACCCACTAGAATTAAGGCTGTTTTACCCTTAATTGGTAGTTCTTCGGAATAGTTTTTTGCCCAGTAACCCTTTTCTAAAAGATTATTTTCTGTTGAACTTTGCGATTGGACAGCATCAACTCCACAATGGTGATTGGTTAAGAATAATCCATGCGCAGATACTAGCTCGCCGGTACATCCGCCATCGTCGAACTGTACAATTGCATCTTTTAAACTGGAGTTATTGATACTATAAATATCCTCGGCGGTTAACTTTAAACCCATTGTCTGCATTGTGGCAATATTCTGATGTATCAGGTTAATTAGCCACATTCCTTCGTCGGCCACTGATAGTTTAAAGGAGATAACCAAAAGGAAAACTAACGCTCTTTTTGCAAAAAATCGAACCATACTGTTTGATTTAAGAATAATAATTTAAAGTTAAAACAAATATTGTTAGGCTTTAAGAATAGACCTTATTTTCTTATGTATTTAACAAATATTACAAAAATGAGCAGCAACAATGTTACAAGGGTGATGGATAGCCTGTTATTCGAAACTTGTTTGATATTATGTAGCTGTTTCGATAGCATATTCTCATCAACAAAGTTTGCCTCAGGGAAATTCCGCCAATGCCATTTGCCAATTATTGTCCCGTTGTAAAGTATGAGCAGTCCAGGATTCGCTCGAACAATGGTTTTAAGCGTTACCTCATCGGCTGTTACGATAGGGAAGGGTATGGCGTTTATGAGCTTAAAATCAGCAATTTGATCGCTAGGGGTTGATGTGGCACAAATAAAGTTGTGGCCTAGGGTGTTGGCTTTATAGTAAATTTCTGTAAGTTTTTTGAATGATTCAGGATTAGCTTTTTCGAGTCTGGGAGCAACAACAAAGAAACTATAACCAGGGCTATTAATGAATCGTTCAGTGATGTCTTCACCCTCAACGGTGTGCAATGAAAAGTTGGAGATTGGTGGAGTGTAGCCTTTTTTTACTAGTGTCGATTTTGCATCTACAAAAGTCCATGTAGAGTCGTCCCAAGGGTAGTTGCTCTCGTCGAATTCTTTAACCACGCCATCTTTTTGGTAATAAAGTATGGTGCTATACTCGTCGGCTGGCGCACCATCGGGGGTTTTCATGTCGTTACTAATGTTAACACCAATTTTATACGGACGAAAATCGTACATGGGCAAATTCAAGTAACCATCGATTGATGGTAAAAACGATAAAACTATCAAAGCGGCAAATAAAGTGTATTCCTTCCATTTTGGATACATCATACTAAGGGTCTTTCTTTTTAAGAAAAGAAGCAGTGCCGCAGCAAAGAATAGAATATTTTTGAAGAAAGTTTGCCAGTTTGAGAGGTGAATAGCATCGCCAAAGCAACCACAATCGGAAACGGGGTTGAATATTGCCAAAACTAATGTTAACGGAGTGAAAACCAGCATAAATATGAATGCACCCCATGCTGCAATACGGAGCTGAACTCCAAAAAGTAAAAGCAAACCAATGGCTAACTCAGCGGCACAAAGCACAAACGAAAAAGTAAGTGTGAGAGGGTCTAGGAAGTTAAGATGAAAAGCCATGAAGTAATCGTGAAACTTGTAGGCTGAACCCAGTGGGTCGACTCCCTTAACAAAGCCAGAAAATATAAATACAATAGCCAGCAGATAACGGCTAATAGTTATAATGTGCTTCATATTTATAAGATGATAAGTTTATACTACTTCAACAATCCATGTAACTCAATCGATTCCATAATTTTTTCAAAAATCTCGTTGGGTTTTTGCATTTGTCCTTCAGGATTATTGCATTTTATAACCTCAAAACAATAGTCGATACTTTCTTGTTCGAGGTAAACTTTCCGAACTTTCTCCTGGAAACTTAGATCCTTTTCATGGATATCATCTTTCCCTTGAAGATAGCCTCTGTCATCGCCAGAGCGTTGTTCGGTTAGCCTAGTTTTGGTGAACTCGAACGGAACATCGAGGAAAATATTCAAATCGGGTTTAGGGATTTTAAAGTAATCGAACTCTAGTTTGAAAATCCACTCTCGAAGGGCTTGTTTTTCATTCTCAGTTTTTTGTTTAGCACACTGAAAGGCGATATTGGAGTAAACATACCTATCGAGCAATACAATATGCCCTTGATTTAACCACTCCTGAACTGTTTTTGCGGCATCCATTCTATCGGTAGCGTAGAGCAGAGCAACCACGTAGGGGTCAACCTGATTAATATCGCCCAAATCGCCACGAAGAAAACGGGCAATCAATTCCCCAAAAAATGGAGCATCAACCCTAGGGAAATGCATGAAGTGAGTTGGAATTCCCTTT
>WBUV01000390.1 GCA_008933525.1 Bacteroidales bacterium
ACAGAAGAGGGTTTGATGAAACTACGCGCCGAAGTTGAACAACTTAAAAGCGTGGAGCGCCCAGCTATTTCCAGAATGATTGCCGAAGCACGTGACAAAGGCGACTTATCCGAAAATGCTGAGTACGATGCAGCAAAGGAAGCCCAAGGAATGCTTGAACTTCGTATCTCAAAACTCGAGGACACTATTGCCAATGCAAGGATAATTGATGAATCGAAGATTGATACCGATAAAGTTCAGATATTAAACAAGGTTAAACTCAAGAACATGAAAACCAAGGCTGAGGTTGAATACACCCTTGTGGCCGAGTCGGAGGCAAACCTTAAAGAGAACAAATTATCCATTGCCACACCAATTGCTAAAGCATTAATTGGCAAGAAAGTTGGCGATGTTGTTGAAGTTACCGTGCCTTCGGGTATTATGAACTTTCAAATTCTCAACATATCCCTATAACTTCTAAAAATTATGGCAACAATCTTCTCACGAATAGTAAAAGGCGAAATACCCTCTTATAAAATTGCTGAGGATGAGAGGTTCTATGCCTTTTTGGATATTAATCCTTTGGCCGAAGGCCACACACTTGTTATTCCAAAACAGGAGGTTGATTACCTATTCGACCTTGACCCCGAAACGCTTTCGGGACTAACGTTATTCGCTCAACGAGTTGCTAAAGCAATTGAGAAAGTAGTTCCATGTAAACGCATTGGAGTTGCAGTGCTTGGGCTCGAGGTTCCTCATGCTCACATTCACTTGGTCCCACTAAACAGAGAATCGGATATCGACTTTCATAAACCTAAACTTAAATTAACTCAAGAAAGGTTTATGGAAATTGCAAGTAGTATAGCAAAAGAGATCAAATAGTTCCATAATAAACTGCCTCAAAAACGAGGCAGTTTCTATTTTAAACAGCTCATCAATTCTTTCTCAACAATTAAATGCTGCTATTTATGATGAGCAGGAATCTCCTTTTTTTATACATTGCCCCAAATTCTCAGATATGCTAAGTTTATTCAAAATACTGCCTTTATTTGGATTAATCTTCATTTTATCACAAAAAAGCGGACTAACACAACCCATAAATCATTGGGAAACCGCAATCTACTCGGAAAATTTGTGGCAATTCAGGGTAAACAACAACAGCACTCCGAACAATTGGTTTGAAATTGGTTTTGATGATAATTCTTGGCTCACTGGAAAAGGGGGTTTTGGTTACGAGGATAACGACGACAGCACCATAGTTCAACCTTGCATATCGGTTAGTATTGGAAAAAAATTCACCGTTACAAACAAAAACGACATTGCAGCAGCATTACTACACGTTGATTACGACGATGCATTTATTGCATGGATAAATGGTGTGGAAATTGCCCGATCGGCCGGATTAAACGGAACCAATGTACAATGGGACACACCATCATCCGAAAGCCACGAGGCGGTAATGCTCAACAGAGGAATCCCACAAGCCTTCTACATTAATTACAATCAACTACAATCAATTCTTACTCAAGGGGAGAATGTATTAGCGGTAGAAGTGCATAACACTTCAATCAGTTCATCGGATTTAAGTATTCGTCCATATCTATCGTTTGGAATATCTTCATCTGCTCAGTACTTTTCGGAAACTCCATCGTGGTTTGTTGCGCCAATCGAAAACCTGAACAGCAATTTGCCAATAATTATTATCGACACTAAAGACCAAATCATCAATAGAGATTCGGACATTGTTGCTTCAATGAAAGTTGTAGATAACAAAGAAAAACGGAACTCAATAACCGATACACATTTCTCCTATAATGGCCCGATCCATATTGAATACCACGGACAATCATCTTTCTTTAACGACTGGCCAAAGAAAAGTTTCAACATAGAGCTAATTGATGCGCAAGAAGAAAACTTAGATCTACCGTTATTAGGGATGCCTGCAGGAAACGACTGGGTGCTTTATGGTCCGTATAACGACAAATCGCTTATGCGAAACGCGCTTAACTATGAGTTAGGAAGAAGATTTGGGCACTATGCACCACGCACGGCATTCTGCGAAGTTATTTTAAACGACGATTACATTGGGCTTTATATTCTAATTGAAAAAATTCGCCGCGACAAAAATCGAGTTAACATTGCCAAACTTAAAGAAACCGACATTCAAGGCGATGATTTAACAGGAGGCTATATTGTTAAAATTGATAAGGGCGATTGGGATGAATACGGATGGAACTCCCAGTACAACTCCGCAAATGGAGGTCAAATAATGTTTTTTTGGCACTACCCCAAGCCCGACAAAATCCGAACCGTTCAAAAACAGTACATCCAGAACTACATCAGTGCTTTCGAAAATACGCTGATGAACACAAACTGGAACAACCAATCAACAGGCTATTATAAGTATGTTAATATGCCATCGCTAACTGACTACTTTATCATTAACGAACTTTCAAAAAATGTAGACGCATACCGAATAAGCACATTTTTACACAAGGACAAAGATAGCAATGAAGGCAAGCTAACATTCGGACCAATATGGGACTATGATTTATCGTTTGGAAATGCTAACTATTACTTTGGCGAGCGAACAGACGGCTGGGTGTATCAATCAATCGATCCCGACGACTCCTACCAAGTGCCCTTCTGGTGGGGAAAATTTATGCAAGACGATAACTTCAAATCAAACGCAAAATGCCGCTGGAAAAATTTAAGAAATGGAGTATTGCATAAAGATAGTATCTACAGTATTATTGACAGTCTTTCAGAAAAAATCGCAGAGGCTCGTATTCGTAATTTTCAAAAATATCCAGTTTTTGGAGTTTGGGTATGGCCAAACTATTTTGTTGGCAACTCTTACGAAGAGGAAATTGACTACATGAAGGAATTCATTTCGGCTAGACTGGAGTGGCTCGACGAGTATATGCCAGGAGTTTGCACGAATAATGCTGACACAGGTAATTACTCTAAATCCAACGTAAAAGCCTACCCTAATCCTTTTAAGGATAAATTGAACCTAATTATTATGCTTCACAAACTGGGTAATGTCAGAGTTGATTTTGTGGATATCTCAGGCTACACATTATGGACTCACACACAGAATGCTCATCAGAAACTATTAAATATTCCGATGGAAAATATCAATGTAAAGCCAGGCTTATATTTAGTTAGAGTATTGGTTGACGATGAGTTTGTTGGAACGGCAAGAGTGGTGAAATTTTAGTCACAAACCAACAAGAGGTTTTTCGTTGAGAAAACTACTTATATAGCCTCACAAAACCACCCCGTCATCTTCTTTTAACAAGTTTTAACCATACCACAACCAACTATCAACCATTAAACGTCAACTATTTAAAGATTCTATTTGTTTGTTAAAGTGCATTTTCCTACATTTGCACCCTCAAAATTTCCACTTTGCATTTTGAGCAAAAATCCTAGTATTAAAG
>WBUV01000391.1 GCA_008933525.1 Bacteroidales bacterium
GAGTATATCGATTTTGTAAAGTTCGGATTCGGAACATCGTTAATAACACCTCAGCTTAAAGAGAAAATTAAGGTTTATAGAGATGCAGGGATAAGACCCTATTTGGGAGGAACTCTCTTTGAATTATTCATTATTCGCAATATGTACGACGATTTTGTGAAGTTTGTTGACCAACTAGGCCTTGATTTGGTTGAAGTATCGGACGGCTCTATGGAGATGAACCACAAGGTTAAGTGCGATTATATCACAAAACTTTCAAAGAAGTTCACAGTTATTTCAGAGGTTGGCTCCAAGCAAGCCGATGTTCATATTCCCGATGATGAGTGGGTTGCAATGATGAAAACCGAAATAGAGGCTGGAAGCTGGAAGGTAATTGCAGAGGCGCGCGAAAGTGGTAATATTGGTATTTACAACAAGGATAATTCCGCCAACTTATCGTTGATTGACGATATTGTAAAGCATATCAAAATTGAAAATGTACTGTGGGAAGCTCCACTGAAGAGTCAGCAAGCTTGGTTTATTCAACTTTTGGGAGCCAATGTAAATTTAGGAAACATTGCAACCAATGAGGCGATATCTCTTGAAACGTTGAGGTTGGGTTTACGTGGCGATACATTTTTTCAGTTTTTGCCGAAATAATTAAAATGAGAATCAGTATATAAAAGAGTTAAAGAATGAAACGAGGACCAATTGAGTATATATTTTTGATTATTAAGGGTATAGCAATGGGCGCTGCCGATGTTATACCAGGTGTTTCTGGAGGAACTATTGCATTTATTACGGGCATTTACGAGGAACTTATCGATTCAATAAAGTCTGTTGGCTCAAAATCATTCCTATTGCTATTTAAGAAGAACGGAATAGTGCAATTCCTTGAGGCTATTAATGCAAAATTCTTATTCTCAGTAATTTTGGGTATTGCCATAAGCTTTATTTCACTGGCCAAGCTTATGCAGTATTTGTTAACCTACCATCCAATATTTGTTTGGTCGTTCTTTTTTGGGTTGATAGTTGCTTCGGTATGGTTTGTTGGAAAAACCATTGAGAAATGGAATATTCCTGTTTATGTAAGTTTTATTTTTGGAACTATAATCGGATTTTTAATTACAGCCATTGCCCCAACTGAAACTCCCAACGAAATGTGGTTTATATTTTTAGCGGGAGCTATTGCCATTTGTGCAATGATATTACCCGGTATTTCAGGTAGTTTTATTCTATTACTGCTGGGTAAGTATGCCTTTATGATGGCTGCATTAGCATCGTTTGATTTACCTATAATTCTTGTTTTCCTTACCGGTGCTGTTATTGGGTTAGTGCTTTTTTCGAATGTATTATCGTGGTTGCTTCATAAGTTTCATGGTATTACCATTGCACTTTTAGCCGGTTTTATGCTGGGTTCGCTTAACAAAGTTTGGCCATGGAAAGTTGCTGTCCAAACTTTTATCGACAAAACAGGCGCTGTTAAGCCACTAATAGAGAAAAATGTTTTACCCGAAACATTTAAGTACCAAAATGGTTTAGAACCGTATACATTATGGGCTATTCTTTTTGCATTACTTGGTGTTATTGTTATTGTTTTACTTGAGCGCATTACTATTAAAAAAGATAATTCGGAGGATATTCTTAGGCAAAAACTTGGTTTCTAGCAAAGCCCTGCAACGAACAAGATTATGTTTAAACTTCTTGTTTCAATACTTATTTTATCACAAAGTGTATTAGTATTTGCACAGGATACCCTGTGCAAATTTCCTAATTATACCTTTAAAGTTGGCGAGAATGTAACCTATAGAGCCTACTATAACTGGAAATTTATTTGGCTGAATGCTGGTGACGTTTTTTTTAGCGTTAAGGATACCGTCTACCAAAACCAAGAATCGTTTCATTTTGTTTCGAAAGGTTGGAGTTTAAAGGAATATGATTGGTTTTTTAAGGTTCGCGATAGCTTTGAGTCGATTGTTGCCAAGGATGGGTTTAAACCATTTTGGTTCTTGCGTGATACCGAGGAGGGCGGTTTTAAGACTTACAACCGTTACGATTTTAATCATAAAAATAATCAAGTAAATATTGTAAGTTATACCTCAAAAAGGGCTTATAGGGAAGATATTAAGAGTATAAAACCTTGCACATTCGATGTTCTAAGTGCAATATATTTTTGCAGGAATATTGATTTTGACCGTTATAATGAGGGCGACAAAATTCCTTTAACAATGGTCATCGATAACGATGTATTTAACTTGTTTATAAGGTACCTAGGTAAAGAGGATTTAAAATTACATAAGGATACTAAAAAATATAGCACCATTAAATTTTCGGTAATGCTGGTTGAAGGGACAATATTTAAGGGTGGCGAGGATATGACAATATGGGTAACTGATGATGGTAATAGAGTTCCTATCATGGTTGAGGCAAAAATACTTATTGGCTCTGTAAAAGCTATTATCACAGGTGCTGAGGGGTTGGTCAACAAATCCATACTCAATTAACACCATTCGGAATAATTTCGTCAACAAAAGTTTAAATGAATTGATTTTTACCTTGTTATGGGGTAAATTGTACTTGTATTTCAGGTTTATTGTTTTTGAGTGTTTGGTTAATGCAACGCACCTAACAATAAAATCAATATATGTTCAAGAAAATTCTTGTAACAGTAGTACTAGGCATTATTGTTACAGTAACTAACTCTCAGGTTCCTCAAAAAATCTCGTATCAAGCAGTAGTTCGAAATACCGATGGAACAGTTGTTTCCAGTACACAAGTTAAACTTCGAGTTTCCTTTTTAGATGGTGTTTCAAGTACTTCATATTACTCCGAAGAGCATACAGCTTTAACATCTAGCCAAGGTTTGGTCGTTTTAGCACTTGGTAGTGGTACGCCTCAGGCTGGTAGCTTTGCAGCTATTGATTGGACTACTGGAGATATTAAACTTCGAATTGAGTTTGAAAAAAGTGGCTCATGGATAGATTTGGGAAGCACTAGTCTCACATCTGTTCCTTATGCTTTATATGCAGGAGTAGGAAATCAAGGAGAGCCGGGTGTTGGTATAGAGAATATAAGCCTTAATCCGGATAGTACTCTTTCAATATATTTGACTAATAGTACAAGTTATACAACACCACTAAAAATTATTGGAAGCAAAGGAGATAAGGGCGATCAAGGGATTCAAGGTAACCCGGGAATGTCCGGTGAACCTGGCGTTGGAATTGAAAGTGTAGTTCTAAACCCCGATAGTACTTTGAAGATTTTTTTTACTAATAGTACAAGCTATACAACACCAATTAAGATTGTTGGAAGAAAAGGAGATAAAGGCGAGCAGGGTGTTCAGAGCACTCAGGGTTTGACGGGGCAAACGGGCAATGGAATTGCGTCGATAATTTCGAATTTGGATGGAACATTAACCATAAATTATACGAGTGGAGAAAG
>WBUV01000392.1 GCA_008933525.1 Bacteroidales bacterium
ACATAGAATATATTGAGAAATTATAACTTAATAAATAGAATTAATGGATATTGATTTTATGAGGAAGCAACAGACTACTATTTTTAGACAATTAATCTATAACATTGTCTTCCCGGTTGTAATTGCTTTAATTGTATTGGGTGTAATTAATTTTAGAAATACCCGAAATATCATAAAAGAAAGCAATAAAACACGCAATTACCTTATATCGAACGAACTAACCCAGGTGTTGCGATTCCAGGACATTACCCTTTCGATTCTTGAGGAGAACATAACTCCAAAACTTGAAAATGTAAGCAAAAAGTTGGTGTTGGAGTATTTTAAATCGACATCAAAAATTAAGGAGGCCGATTTAAAAAAGATTCGCGAAGAATTGGGGCTCGATCCAAATTTTTACGATCTCTATATTATTGACACTAATGGCATAGTCGTTAACACTACCTTTAAACCCGATCTCGGACTGAATTTCTTTTCATTTGGAATTGAACATACTCAGCTAATCAAGAAGATATTTAAGGAAGGGGTATTCCGAAGCGAGAAATTTACCATTGAGGCGACTACTCGTAGATTAAAGAAATATACTTACGAGCCAACCTTGGATGGGCTATATATTATTGAATTAGGCGTTCGTTCCAATACCGCCGATGAGATTATTAATTTAATTAAATCAACCCTGAACGATTTTAGCGTTAAAGAAAAATCTATAGTATCCGCCGAATTGTTTATGAATGAGGACGATCCATTCTCCTTGACAAAAACTGAAGAAATTGGCGCTGTCGAAAAAGAATTTATTCGACAACGGTTTGAGAAAAAGGATACCATTCAGGTTGAGAAAAAGATAGATGGGAAGTTCTTGTCCTACCAGTACTTTTTCATGTTATCGGACAATTCAGAGCTTTACAAAGGATCTGTGATTCGAATTGTTTCCGACAGAACCAATGAGATTAAGGACGAGTATTACAGGTTGATCAGCTTTGTGGTGATTTTTGTGCTTGTGCTTTTTACGATAAGCTATCTTATATTCAAGAATACAAGAATAGTTACCGATCCAATTAAAAAATTGGTGAATAACGTAAATCGAATTGCTGATGGGAATCTTAACGAGAGGGCAGAGGTTATTGGTAATAATGAGATTACCACACTATCTGTTAAATTCAATGTAATGATTGAGCAGCTCGAAGACTTGTATACCGATTTGGACAAAAAAGTAAAAGAGCGTACTGCAGAGGTTGTAGCCCAAAAAGAGGAGATAGAATCGCAAAAAGACGAATTGGAGAAGCAGCGCGATATTCTGGCAGAGCAACAAAAGCATATTATGGATAGTATTTTATATGCAAAACGATTGCAGTATGCTATTCTACCTACCGATGAGTTTGTAAAGGAATTATTCCCCGAATCGTTTATTTTATTCCATCCTAAGGATATCGTTAGTGGCGATATTTATTGGTTCTACAAGCAAGGCAATAAGCGATTCTTTTCTGCCATTGACTGTACAGGTCATGGTGTTCCAGGCGCCCTTGTGTCGATGGTTGGGCATAACTGGCTCGATTATGCGGTTAAGGATTTAAAATTAGACAGACCTGTTGATATTCTTGAAGCCCTTAACAGAGGTGTTACAACAACATTCAAGGAGAAGGATGAGGATAACGCCGTTAAGGATGGAATGGATATAGCCCTGTGCTGTGTTGATTATACAACCATGAAGTTGGAGTTTGCTGGTGCATATAATCCAGCGTTAATTATTCGAAATGGAGAGTTAATTCAGCTTAAAGGTGATAAATGCCCAATTGGCGCATTCTCCAGACGAGCCGCTACTGGATACACCCATCAGGAAATGGATGTGCAAAAGGGCGATATGGTTTATGTTTTCTCCGATGGTTATACCGATCAGTTTGGCGGTGAGGATAACCGTAAATTCCTCATGAGTAATTTCAAAAAACTATTGGTAGATGTGCATCAGTATCCTATTAAAGAGCAGAAAGATAAAATGGAAGAAGTGCTTTTCGATTGGATGAAATACGAGAGTCAACTCGATGATATACTAGTTATAGGAATAAGAATTTAAAACAATGGCACAAACAATAAATGTTAATCTTACTTTCAACCATGCAATGCAAAGTAACGTAAACTTTGTGAGTAATTTCAAGCAAGATTTTACTTATTGCATTAGCAGGTTCAACGCCAAAGTAGTATTTAATGATGATTCAAAGGTTGATACTCCCTTCGATTACCATTTTATTGTTGTTTCCAACTCCGACTTTTACGATTCTGCTTTTAGCACTAGTTTAAAGGATTTTATCGGCGACGATCGTAAAACATTTGTAATACTCCTGGATCCTATAAAAACTAGTAGTGATAAAATTGCAATTAAAAGGTTTGTAAATTATATTTTCTGGGATCAAGTTGTGGAAACGGGAGAATCCCGTTTATACAGAAAGGACGATAAGTCCACCGTCCATTTTTACTGGGAAAGGTTGTCGGATATAGTTTTTGATATCCTTGATACCGGAAATAGTAAAAAGGGAATTGTCTATCTTGCTCAAACCGACGATTCTCAAAACCAAGATAGGGATAATATCAAAAGAGATTTGTCCGATTTAGGCTACCTTGTTAAGCCCGAAAAATTGATTAGCAATAACTTCGAAGAATCAATTACACAAGTTAAAGAATCATTGTCGAACTCTGAGTTAATAATTCACTTAATTCCATCAACATACAGTGAGTATTTTTCTGGGAAAGGACTATCTATTGTTGAACACCAGTGTAATATTTCGGCAAAACATATCAATAAAGGCGGTAAGAGTTTACATCGAATTATTTGGATTCCTTCCGATTTCGAGGTTATTGACGAGCAGAATCAGATCTTTATTGAAAAGATTCAAAGGGATCATGAACACTCGAATAACACAACCGTACTTAAAGTTAATTTGGAAGACTTAAAAAAGATTTATCGAAAAATCTTATTGGGCGATAATACTTTAAAAGAGGATAATCTTCTTCTTCCAGACTTATATGTAATTGCCGATCAGGATCAGTCGCCATTGACAAATAAAATTGACAATGAGGCTAAAAACGCCGGATTAAAATTTGGTGTCAACTATAAAGGAATTAGCTATAACGAACATTTAAAGTATTTGGCTAGTGCTCAGGTTGTAATACTGAACTACTCACAGGAAAACTCTCAGTGGATAAATGTAAAGGTTCATGATATCCTTAAATCGCCCGGACTAGAAGTATCGAAACCTAAGAAGAAACTTATTTTAATTAAGCATTCTAAGGATTTAGATACCAGACATTTTGAAATGTATTTTAATGAGATTCATGTTGTTGATGCGAATAATTTAAAATTGAATATTCTGAGTTAATAATTTAATATTAAACATATGGTTACATTAACCGAAAATGGTGTTGTAACGACC
>WBUV01000393.1 GCA_008933525.1 Bacteroidales bacterium
TGGCACAATCTCCTTATCAACAAAGTATAAATCAAAAATAAGGGTTGAGAAAGGAGGTATTGATTTCTGAGCAATAGAATCGTATCCGCTATAAGAAGGAATAATAGCTCTTCCCCATTCGCCCTTTTTCATTTGAGTCAAAGCTAAACTAAACCCTTTAATAACCTCTTTACCAATTGTTACAGTCAAAGAATCTGTAGATGAAAAAGTTCTCCCAAGCTTCTTTGCTACACTATCAATATTAGTATCGAAAACATAACCATTCAATAGTCTTCCCTTAAAATAAACATAAACAATAGAATCCTTTGCCACGGTAACAGTATCGACAGTTGGAGGCGAAAGTTGCACATAGTAAATACTATCGTTAACCATCTCTAAACCTGGGTAGTTTGTGTTAACATATGTCTGTAATAACTCATTTTCGTATGCTCTAGGATCCTTAACTACCTTAATAAGCTCCACCTCATAAATTAGCGATTCGTAAGGGCTGATGCGGGTTGTTTGGCTATATGTTAACCCAGAACGGCCATAGGCAAGTTTCGATGGCATAATTAGCGTTGCCTTACCACCTTCCTTCATGTAACTTAAGCCCTCATATACCCCTTTAACCATTAGTAAACTAACAGTGTTCATAGTGTAACCCTCAACAGCATTGTAATCACTATATATCTCATACTTGGTAAATAGTGGACCAAAATTGAAATTAATATCAAAGTTATCGTAAAGTTTGGCAGTAGCATATTCGTTTGAGAAGTAAACATATCCACTAAGCGATTTTTCCTTTACTGAGAAAATTAGGAAATCGCCCTTCTCAGGCGATAAACCTGTACCTTCCTGATTGCTGATATAGTATAAACCGCTTGGTTTTAAGGCTTCGGCAGGAATATTCTTAACTTGAATCCAAGCGTTGAATTTTGCCATTTCATCTCCCTGAAAATCGGAATACTCTCTATCGCAGGAAAAAAATAATCCCAACCCTAATATTGCTAATAAAATGTACTTTAAACTCTTCATAATTAAAATCACTAATTTGCCGCAAATATAAGCGTAGATTTTTAAAAGTAACTCTTAAAATTATTTAATACTATCCAATCGTACCGAAAAAACTAATGGCTGGTACGGCGCAACAATCGTATTTCCGTTCTTTCCGAAGCACATAGGCGAAGGGGCAACAAACTCGGCACTCCCTTCTTCAGAAATCAATGTGAATCCAACTTTTAACGCACCTAAAATATTATCAGCCAAATCTATCTCCTTATTCTCCGTTGTAACTTCCTCAACCAGAGTTCCATCAGGTAAGGTACACTTGTACCAGCCATAAACAATACTACTGCTTGAGGGAAATACAGCGGTGTTATTTACCAATGTTTTAAAGTAAAGACCTGAATTAAACTGGTTGTAGCCACTTAAACTCAAAGTCGACAATAACTCCTTTTCTGCCTGAATACCCTTACCATTAACGTAAATAATTTGAATATCGTATGCTAGAGGCGACCATGCACTCAAAGGTCCAATTATTTGCGATTTAAAACCCAGATCGGAGGTAAAAATAATTGTTGATTTCTGATTAAGTCGCGTGCTAAGCAATCCCCGCTCTAGTCCGGTTATTAAATCTGTTTTACCAACAATAACAGAAATTGGTTCAAAACTTCTGATGTTAGTATCGAGAGATGCAGTAATTGCTTCGGACTTAATGTTGGTATCAAAAACTAGAGGCTGTGTTTGTGGGGTGTAGCCCTTAAACCAGAATTTAACGGTATCGTCAACATTAACCTCATAGCCGTAGGATGGCTCTATGACAATATGGTAAACCCCTTGGGATTTAGTATACTTCCATTTTTTCGCGGCAATGTACGATTCTATCTTCTTTTCCTCGGCAAAACGTTTATCATCTTCAAGCGAATTATCGCACGAGAACATGACAAAAACAATGGGTACGAAAACTAAACTATATAAAAATGAAAAAAAACGTGTCATTCCGTAATACCTTTCTTAACTTCAACAATCTCCAACTCAAAAACAACCGATGTAAAAGCAGGAATCAACCCACTAGAGTTACCCTGCTCACCAAATGCAAGGTGCGAAGGAACAATAAGCATCGATTTTTCACCCTCGCGCATTTTTCCAATAGCCTCCTCGATACCAGGAATTACCTGCCATTTTTGTCCATAAACGAACTGGAATGGCTCGTTACGCTTCCGGGTTGAGTCAAATACCTTACCATTAAAGAATCGTCCCTCGTAGTGAACTGTAACAGTATCGCCACTCTCAACCATATTCCGGGCTGTTTGTATTTGTGGTACAATGTACAAACCAGACTCAGTGGGTTGAATCGAGAGCTTTTTACCGTCGAGATATTGCTTAATGATAACTTTCTCGTAATCGCCAAAATCTTCAATCCACGACATAAAGGCCTCCATTTCGTGTTGAAAATCCTCAGCGCTCTTAATATCTATCATTCTGATATCAATCCTCATAAAATCGTCGGGCTTAAAAAAGCCAGGAAGTTCAGTCTCCAGCGTTTGAGTAAAGAAAGGATTGGCTTTAATGAAAAACGCAGCACTATCGCCCTGCGATAGCATCAAAAAGCACTCGTCGATAGAGCCTTCGTAATGTGGTTCGGTAAGTTGAAACTGCCTTAATCCTTGAAAAAAAACGGAATCGGTAGCAGTTCTGTAGGTAATGTTAACGGTAACGTAGTTCGATGGTTTGGCTGGAGCAGCACCATCGCCAAGACTTATCAGCATATAATGAATTCCAGTTTCAGTTACCGAAAAACCTGGGAATAACTTGGACTTGTTGGAGCATCCAACAGCCTGTAAAAGTACTATTACCAGTAGTAAACGTGAAATTAACTTCATTCAATTAATGTTTTTGCAGGTGTAAAGTTAACTAAAGTATTCAATTTTCAAGGGTTAACACTTAACAATTCTATATCGTACACTATAATTGCACGAGCGGGTATTCTATCGGCATCACCAATTAAACCGTGGGCTAAAAATGGTGGTATTATAAATTTTGCCTTTTGGCCTGGTTTCATCATTAAAACACCCTGTTCGAGACCCGACTCTACGCCTCCATGGCCAACCATGAATTTACCCGGTGAGTTAGGTTTGGATTCGTAGCACAAAGTACCATCGAGCAACGATATTTTGTAATTATACTCGATGATATCGCCCGATTTGATAAAATCACCAGTTGACTCGCCCCAAATCAAATAAAACAAACCCGTTCCAGTCTCTTTTATATCCTCAAGTTTGTTGCGTTTGATATACCCCTCTATCAATTCCCTGTCCTCCTGAATTAAAACCCTATTGATTCGTTCCAAAGTGGCTATTGCCTCAGCTTTCGTTTGTTTTTTTTCAGGTGTTGATTTATTCTGCCGGCACGAGGAAATTACAGTTAAGAAC
>WBUV01000394.1 GCA_008933525.1 Bacteroidales bacterium
CAGGAAGATTTTGCTTAATCCACTTGCAAGTTTCAATAAAACTAACAGCTTGCGATGCGTGTTCAACCATTCCTGTTCCAATTGCGAGGATATTGGGGTCGAAAATGATATCCTCGGGCTCATAGCCCGCAACATGTGTAAGAAGTTTATAGGAACGCTCTGCCACAGCAATACGATGCTCAGTGGTTGTGGCCTGCCCATTTTCGTCGAAAAGCATTACCACAACTGCCGCTCCATACTGCCTTATTAGTTTAGCACGACGAATGAATTCCGTCTCGCCCTCCTTCAAACTAATTGAGTTAACTATGCTTTTGCCCTGCGTGCACTGCAAACCCGCCTCTATTGCCTCAAACCTCGACGAATCAATCATCACAGGAACTTTAGCAATATCGGGTTCCGATGCAACCATATTCAAAAACTCAGTCATTGCCTGAGGTGCATTAATAAGGGCATCGTCCATACAAATATCAATGGCCTGCGCACCGCCATCAACCTGCTCGCGTGCAACTGATATGGCCTCAGCATACTTACCATCGGCAATTAGTTTTGCAAACTTTTTAGAGCCAGCCACATTGGTACGCTCGCCAATGTTCAAAAAGTTGGTATCGGGTCGTATCTCCAGCAATTCCAAACCTGATAATCGGGTATACTTTTGGATTGCAGGAACTTGTCGGGGTGAATAGCTATCAACCAAACCTGCAACCTTCTCAATATGCAAGGGAGTTGTGCCACAGCAACCACCAACAATATTAACCAAGTTCGACTTCAGTATTCGCTCAACAACAACTGCCATTTGCTCTGCCGATTGGTCGTACTGTCCAAGTTGATTTGGCAAGCCAGCATTTGGGTGAACGCTTATTCTAAACTTTGACTTGGCCGATAGTTCCTCGATATATGGCAACAACTGCTCAGCACTAAAAGCACAGTTCAAACCAACGCTAAGCAAAGGGTAATGCGATACCGAGTTCAGAAAAGCCTCCAAGGTTTGACCAGCAAGCAAACGGCCACTGACATCGGCCACCGTTGCCGAAACCATTACGGGAACATCCCTCTGCAACTCATCCAAAACATTGGATATTGCGAAAAAGGCAGCCTTGGCATTGAGCGTATCGAAAATGGTTTCAACCAAAAGAATATCAACACCACCCTCAATTAATGCCCTAACCTGCTGGCTGTAAGCCAAAACTAAATCGAAGAATGTGACAGAACGATAGCCTGGTCTATTCACATCGGGCGACATTGATGCGGTGCGATTGGTTGGCCCTATTGAACCCGCCACAAATCGTGGCTTACTAGGATTCAGAGCAGTAAATTCATCGGCAACTTTGCGGGCAATACGCGCCCCTTCAAAGTTAATTTTCTCAACCCAATCCTGCATTCCGTAATCGGCCTGCGAAACGGTGGTTGCGTTGAAGGTGTTGGTCTCAATAATATCGGCACCTGCAGCCAAGTAATCGCGATGTATTGACTCAATTACATCGGGCCGGGTAAGAACCAACAAATCGTTATCACCCTTAAGATTCTGGGGATGATTTGCGAATAGCGAACCACGGAAATCGTCCTCCTGTAGTTTAAATCGCTGAATCATTGTTCCCATTGCACCATCCAGAACGAGGATTCGTTGGCTTAATTGGTCTGTTAGTATGTTGTTCTTCATTTTATTTTCTTTAGAAAGTGACGAGTGACCAGTTACATGTGACATTAAATCCACTTAATAACCAATAACTATTAAACTAATCACTTAAATTACAAGTTACCACTTTTGAAATCCGAATTTCCAGTAAAAGCGATAAAAAGATTCAACTTTGGAATTAAATCCTTCACTTTTATCAGCGTTGAAAGCTTAACCTTTGCAATTACCCAACGATGCTCAGGCCCATTGTAACGCTCAATCAATTCATAAATATCGAAGATTGAAAGGTCTACCATATCGTGGTAACGGATAAACAGTTCCAGAGTAACATCAGTTGTGTATGCTGGCGGAGTAAAGAAATTTAACTTTTTATACTCGTAACGGTAATTGTGGAAACGCGCCGAAATATCGCTTAAAACAGCAGAGCCCGTTGGGAATCCACCAGCACCCTTACCAAACATAAACTGCTTATCGTAATAGGCGCCCTCAATTACAACTCCGTTGAACTCGTCCTCAACATTGTAAATGTAATCGTCGGAATCAACAAGGGTGGGCAAAACAAATATGGTAAAGTTGTCGTTGTCGAGTTTTCGGAGTGTTGCAACAAGTTTAATCTTCTTACCTTGCTCCTGAGCATAGCGAATATCGTACTTTGATAGGTTATGAATTCCGTAACAAAAAGCATCGTTAGGATTAATGTACGTTCCGAAACCGTGCACTGTAAGAATGATTAACTTATATAGTGCATCAAAACCCATTACATCGAAGGCCGGATTACTCTCTGCAAAGCCCAAGTCCTGCGCTTTTTTAAGCGCAATATTGTAACTCTCGCCATGATTAAAAATTCGCGATAGAATAAAGTTTGATGAGCCATTCAGAATACCCCGAATTGAAGTCAGCAAATCGTTATCGTAGTACTCCTCAAGGTTACGAATAACAGGTATGCTGCCACAAGCCGATGCATCGTAGAGCAAAGCGCTACCAGTTTCGCGCTGAATACGAATTAACTCATCTAAATGATGCGAAAGCATTGTTTTATTCCCCGACACAACGCTCTTACCCAAAAGCAACGATGCTTTCACAAATTTGTATGCATCATCAGCATTATCAATTAACTCAACCACAAGGTTGATTTCTGGGTCATCAAGAATTACGTTTGGGTAGAAAGTGATAAGTTTCTTATCAACTGGCCGCTCCTTGAACTCCTGCTTCACGCAGATTTTCTTGATATACGCCTTTGATGCTGGCACACCCTGTAATACGTGGTAAAGCCCCTGCCCTACGGTTCCAAACCCGAACAGACCTATAACCTGACGTTGAATCAACTGATTCTCTTTAACTTGACTTTGTTTCGATTTATTTATTGATATTGTTTCCATTGTTTTTTTGTTTTTGATAGTGATAATCTACAGTCCATATTCCACAGTTTACTGACGATAGTTCTTCGTCAATGGTCTATGGACTATTGTCCATCAACTATATCTCTTCATTAAAATCCTTTAAATATTTCCGAATAATTTCGGTTAACTGCTCATACTCAATCAAAAAGCCATCGTGGCAGAATTGCGAGTGAATCTCGTAGTACTTTGCATTTGGAATTGAACTGGCCAAAAACTTCTGCTCCTCAACTGGGAATAGAATATCGGAATCAATTCCTACAACCATAGTATTTGCCTTAATTGAGCCCAGCGCACTCTCCAACGAACCACGTCCGCGTCCAATATTATGGTTATCGAGCGTTAACGTTAAGGAGTAGTATGTATAGG
>WBUV01000002.1 GCA_008933525.1 Bacteroidales bacterium
CTTCACCATCATCACAAAAAATTTATTAAAAAAAACAATACTACCGCAAACGATTTATTCCTAAAAACCCTGAAAAAACTGATGCAAAATTAACCAAAAGTTAACTCGAAATTAGTTGAAAGTCATCTTTTTTCGTAACTTGTTTACGAATTCTGGACAAAAATTCTACCACAAATTAACAAATAATTACGTTAGCAACCATGAAGTACTTAGCATTCGACAAAGAACAGCTGGTAAACCTAGAGTATTCCTTAAACAGGGAAATACTAAGCACCAACCGTGCTGGTGGGTATTTTAGTACCACAATAATCCTATGCAACACCCGCAAGTATCATGGACTGATGATTTTACCCATTGATGAATTCGACGGAGAAAATCACGTTTTACTTTCGAACGTTGACGAAACCGTTGTACAGCACGGACAATCCTTCAACCTTGGTATCCACCGTTACCCTGGCATTTACGAGCCACGCGGGCATAAGTACATTGTTGATTTTGAGTACGAACCAACACCAACATTAACCTACCGTGTAGGTGGTGTTATCCTCAAAAAGGAACTGCTTTTTGTGCACAACGAGGAGCAATTCATGATACGCTACACGCTAGTTGATGCTCATAGTCCAACGAAACTAAGAATTAAACCTTTCCTTGCTTTCCGAAATGCTCACAAATTGAGCAAAGCGAACCTTTGGGCAAATACCAAATATCAAACTTGCGCTAATGGGGTAAAGTATAAACTTTATACCGGTTTCCCATTTCTACATCTGCAAACAAACAAGAAAAATGAGTTTGTAGCCACACCCGACTGGTACTATAACATAGAGTACATGGAGGAATTAAAACGTGGTTATGAAGGGCACGAAGATTTATTTGTTCCGGGTTACATTGAAATTCCAATAAAAAAAGGTGAAAGCATAATTTTTTCAGCAGCTACATCGGAGCAAGCTCCTGCAAGCCTGCTTAAGAAATTTAACGCAGAGTTACTCCGACGCCCTAAGAAGGACAACTTTATGAATTGCATTGCAAACGCAGCTCATCAACTTATTGTTCAGAAAGGAAAGAAACACGATATTATTGCAGGATACCCATGGTTTGGCAGTTGGGGACGCGACACATTCATATCACTACCTGGATTAACGCTGGGATTGAATGACGATAAAATGTGCAAAACAATACTGGATTCGCTAAGTCACGACCTTAAAAACGGACTATTCCCCAATATGGGCAATGCGACATCGGTTGCTTTTAACTCGGTGGATGCTCCGCTATGGTACTTCTGGGCAATCCAGCAATACTTCTACCATACAAAAAACCACAAGGATGTTTGGCACGATTACGGTAAAAAGATGAAAACTATCCTTAAGGGTTACAGGGAAGGTTTGGCCTACAACATCAAGATGCAACCCAACGGGTTGATTTGGGCTGGCGAAAAGGGCTTTGCCCTAACCTGGATGGATGCTGTGGTTTGCGGAAAACCCGTAACACCTCGCATTGGTTATCCGGTTGAAATTAATGCGCTTTGGTACAACGCCATTATGTTTACCATTGAACTTGCCTCAATGAATAAGGACTCGCGCTTTGTAAAGGAATGGTTACCCATTGCTGAGTTGGCAAAAAAATCGTTCGAGGAGTTATTCTGGATTCCTGAAAAGAATTACCTAGCCGATTATGTGGATGAGAATGGTCAAAATATCGATGTTCGTCCAAACCAAATATTTGCCGTTTCATTACCATACAGCCCAATCGACGATGAGAAGAAACTTAACGTGCTCGACAAAGTTGAACGAAAACTATTTACCCCCAAAGGGCTACGAACTCTTTCGCCGCAGGCTCCGGACTACAAGGGGAAATACGAAGGCGACCAGGCAACTCGCGATGCAGCCTACCATCAAGGAACTGTTTGGCCATGGCTACTAGGAGCATACGTTGAAGCGCAATTCAAACTTCATGGGAAAAATGCGCTACATCTGGCCGAAAGCATAGTGGAATCGTTACAGGAAGATGTTGATATTCACGGAATATGCTCTGTAGCCGAAGTGTACGATGGCGACCCACCTCAACGCCCCAATGGATGTATATCGCAAGCGTGGAGCGTTGCTGAATTGGTAAGAATTGTAAAGATGATTGAAAAGTATAGCGATTAAAACAACTAATGGCTTTTTGATATGAGAGTTTTAATGTTTGGCTGGGAGTTTCCCCCGCACATTACAGGAGGATTAGGAACAGCTTGTTTTGGTCTTACGAAGGGTATTGCAAAGCATAATGTTGATGTGATTTTTGTTGTGCCCAAAGCATACGGAGATGAGGATGGTTCATCGATTCGGCTTGTTGCTGCCGAGAATATCGATGTTGCACATACGAGCATGCAACTGGAGGAATTCTGGAAGCATATTCAATACCTGGAGATTAGCTCCAACATAGTTCCTTATGTTGACCCTGAGGAGTTTAAAAAGATAATCGACTCATCGGAGTTGGAATCATCGGAATCAAGTTCATTTACCTCGCGCAAAAAGTTCAAGTTTACTGGCAAGTATGGCCCAAACCTAATGAGCGAGGTAACCCGCTACGCAATTATTGCGGCCACACTGGCATCGGAAAATCATTTCGATGTAATTCATGCGCACGATTGGCTAACCTACCCTGCGGGTATTGCTGCCAAAATGGTATCGGGCAAACCATTGGTTATTCATGTTCACGCTACAGAGTTCGACCGTAGCGGCGAGAACGTTAACCAAAGCGTTTACGATATTGAACGCCGCGGAATGGAGGTGGCCGATAAAATTATTACCGTGAGTAACTACACCCGAAACATTGTAATAACTAGGTACGGAATACCCGAGGATAAAGTTATTACCGTGCATAACGGAGTTGATTTCTCAAATCATCAGGATGATGTTGATTTGGAGCGTGGAGTTGATGAGCAAGTGGTCACATTCCTCGGACGAGTTACATTCCAAAAAGGCCCCGACTACTTTGTGGAGGCTGCCAACAAGGTTATCAAAAAACATCCAAATGTTCGCTTTGTAATGGCCGGCAGCGGCGATATGCTTAACCGTATGATTCGGCGAGTAGCAAAACTTGGCATTGCTCATAAATTCCATTTTACGGGATTCCTTAAAGGACAAGATGTACACCACATGTTTGCCCTTAGCGATGTTTACGTTATGCCCTCGGTATCGGAACCTTTTGGAATTAGCCCATTGGAGGCAATGCGTTCCAATGTTCCAGTTATCATATCTAAACAATCGGGTGTATCGGAAGTCCTTAAGTATGCCGTAAAAGTCGACTTTTGGGATGTGGATGCTTTAGCCGATAGTATTTACGGATTACTTAACTATAAGGCACTGGCAAACTTCTTTATCCAGCACGGGCAGGATGAAGTAAATAATCTTAAGTGGGATAATGCCGCCAAACAGGTTATTGACGTTTACAACTCGGTACTTTAAACTTTGATAAATAATAAACCAATATAAGTGATGAAGACAATTTGCTTTTACTTTCAGGTTCACCAGCCATACAGATTAAGGAGATATCGCTTTTTCGATATTGGTAAAAACCATAACTATTTCGACGACTTTGCCAATCGGTCAATTATGCGCAAAGTTGCCGAAAAGTGTTACCTACCTACCAATAAGTTGATGTTAGACCTTATTAACGAGTATGGCTATAGATTTAAAATATCGTACTCCATATCGGGTACTGCTCTCGACCAATTTGAGCAATATGCCCCCGACGTTCTGGATAGTTTTAGAAAACTGGCAGAAACTGGCTGTGTGGAGTTTTTGGCCGAAACACATTCGCACTCACTATCTGCGCTCAAAAATAAGGACGAATTCTACCGCCAAATCGAAAGTCAAACCAAACGGCTGGAGGAACTAATTGGCTATAAGCCCAAAACGTTCCGCAATACCGAGCTAATTTACTCCGACGAAATTGGAGCAATGGTTGCCGACCTAGGCTACAAAGCAATGCTAACAGAGGGTGCCAAGCATATTCTTGGATGGAAAAGTTCCAACTTCATTTATGCCAATGCTATCAACCCAAAACTAAAGCTGCTACTTAAAAATTTCAGATTAAGCGATGATATAGCCTTCCGTTTCTCGAACCGCGAGTGGAGCGATTGGCCATTAACCACCGAAAAGTTTGTTCATTGGCTCAACAACATAGACCCTAAGGAGGAAATTGTAAACCTATTTATGGACTACGAAACCTTTGGCGAACACCAATGGGCAGAAACAGGTATTTTCGACTTTATGCGCGCTTTACCCGGTAGAGTTTTCAGCAGTTCAAACTTTGAGTTTCTAACTCCCTCGGAGGCTGCCGATAAACATCAGCCAATTGCTTTACTCCACGTTCCATATCCAATATCGTGGGCCGATGAGGAACGTGACCTAACCGCTTGGCTGGGTAATGAGTTACAAGATGAAGCCTTCAACCACCTCTACTCACTTTCCGACAAGATAGACAAGTTGGATGATGCCGGTTTAAAACGCGATTGGTTATACCTCCAAACAAGCGACCATTTTTACTACATGTGCACCAAATGGTTTAGCGATGGCGATGTGCACAAGTACTTCAACCCTTACGATTCTCCCTACGAAGCATTCATCAACTTTATGAATGTGCTTAGCGATTTTACTATCCGCCTAAAATCCAAAACCCTTGAGTTGAACTACTTTGCAAATACTAAAGTTGATATGGAGGAGGTAGATATTCTAATTCAACTCTATAAGCAGAAAATGCTTGAACTGGTCAAAATCAAAGGAGGTGAAATTATTAATGGTAACGGAAATGGCTTAGCCAAAAACTCTGAGGAAGTTCCAGAAGTAAAGAAAAAGAAGGCAAAAACAGGAACAAAGTCTAAGCAGCCAAAAACGCTCAAATCCGAAAAGTCTAAGGTTACAAGCAAAGTAAAACCTACAAAGGCTAGTGTAAGTAAAGCTAAATCGACTAAAACAAAATCCGGATCAGAAACGCCTAAACCTAAAGCAACAAAAACTGTTAAGAAATCATCAACTTCAAAAGTTGAAAGTAAATCCAAAGCAACAAAAGGAGTAGTGAAAAAATCGGCCAGTAAAACTAAGAAGGCATAGTGATGTATTGCAAACCATAAAATACAATGGATATGAAGGATAAACTTTTAAAACCCGATTACCTATTCGAGGTTAGTTGGGAAGTTTGCAACAAAGTGGGGGGAATTCACACTGTAATATCCACCAAAGCGTTGAGCATCGAAAACGAACTCAAAAATAATTACATACTTATTGGCCCCGACGTTATTAAAGATACAGAAGTTAACCCTGAATTTTTGGAGGACACAACCCTTTTTGCATCATGGCGCCAAAAAGCGTTCGAGGAGGGATTGCCAATCCGAATAGGACGCTGGAACATTCCTTGCAAACCAATTGCAATTATCATTAACTTCTCAGGGCTTATCTCTAAAAAAGATGAGGTTTTCAGGCTATTCTGGGAGGAATTTAAACTCGACTCCATATCGGGGCAGTGGGATTACATTGAACCCGCTTTGTTTGGCTATGCCGCTGGTAAAGTTATTGAAAGTTTCACCAACTTCCACCTGAGTTTACGACACCGAATTGTTGCTCAGTTTCATGAGTGGATGACAGGTACCGGTTTGCTTTACTTAAAAATGAATGTACCTCAAATAGGAACTGTATTTACCACACATGCCACTGCTCTAGGCCGAAGCATCGCTGGCAACAACGTTCCGTTGTACAACAATATGGAAAAATTCGACCCCGAAGGAAAAGCTAGGGAGTTCAACATAGTTTCGAAACAATCGTTAGAGAAAATTACTGCACAGGAGGCCGATTGTTTTACCACTGTAAGCGAAATAACGGCAAGGGAATGTAGCCATTTTTTAGAGAAAAAGGTTGATTTAATAACGCCAAACGGTTTCGAAAACTCCTTTGTACCCGAAGCAGAGGAGTTCAAACTTCGGAGATTGGAGGGCAAAATTAAATTCTACGAGGTTGCCGAAGCAATGCTGGCTCACGATGTAGCAAAGGATAGCATTGTGGTTGGTATTAGTGGCCGTTACGAATTCAAGAACAAAGGCATAGATGTATTTATTGATGCCCTAGGCCGACTTAACAAGGAAAACAACTTAAACAAGGAAGTTCTTGCATTCCTTTTAATTCCAGCAGGACATCACGGTCCCAGAAAAGATGTTTTTCAAAACTTACGAGATAAGGATAAGGATTTTGAAAATTACATTATACTCGACGATACTCACGTTACACATTACCTAAACGACCCAGAAACAGAGCCAATACTACGCAAAATACGCTCGGTTGGTCTGAATAATTCCTCATCGGATAAAGTAAAAGTATTCTGGGTACCCTGTTACCTAAACGGCGATGATGGAATTTTCAACAAAGCTTACTATGATTTGCTTATTGGAATGGATGTAACTGTATTCCCATCCTACTACGAGCCTTGGGGCTACACTCCGCTAGAAAGTCTGGCCTTTAAAGTCCCAACCATTACAACTTCCCTTGCTGGCTTTGGCGATTGGGTAAACCGACACTACAGCAAACCCAAGGATTCTATCAAGGTTATACACCGTAGCGACGATAACGACTCCGAGATAGTTAACCAAATTGTTGGAAGTTTGCAAGGATATATAAAACTCGATATGTCCAAGCGTAATGAACTAATGGAAAACGCTGGCGATGTTGCCAATATTGCGCTCTGGAGCAACTTTGTGGATTACTACTACAATGCATACGACATTGCCCTTAACTGCGTTGGCGAACGCACACACCGATTCATGGAGTTTGAGCGTCAAGAGGTTTTACCTTCCATTGAGCGTAAGTTCAGACTGAATCAGCCCTCCTGGGTAAGATTAATTGTTCAGAAGAGCTTGCCAGAAAAATTAAAAACGCTCGACGATTTATCGCGCAACCTTTGGTGGTCATGGAGCATTGAGGCAAATGAACTGTTTGAGTCTATCGATAAAGAACTTTGGATAAAATGTGAACAGAACCCTATTCTTTTCTTGGAAAGAATTAGCTTACCTCGCTTTCAGGAATTAGAACAAGACACCGTGTTTGTCGAAAAACTTCACTCAACTTACCTAAAGTTTACTTCGTATATGATGCAGAAGTACCAGCGAAAAGGACCAAAGATTGCGTACTTCAGTATGGAGTTTGGGCTTCATAGTTCACTAAAGCTTTACTCTGGCGGTTTGGGCGTACTTGCTGGCGACTACCTAAAAGAGGCGTCGGATAGCAATGTGGATTTGGTTGGTGTTGGTTTGCTTTACCGTTACGGCTACTTTACACAAAACCTTACAGCATCGGGACAACAAATAGCAGTTTACGACCAGCAAAATTTCACTCAAACACTCGCAAATCCAGTAAGAGACGAGAATGGCAAGTGGGTAACTGTTAATGTGGCAATGCCTGGCCGTTTGGTTCACGCTCGTTTATGGAAGGTTGATGTTGGCCGAACAGAATTATACTTACTCGATACAGATTTTGAAGATAACCTAATCCAGGATAGATCGATAACGCACCACTTGTACGGCGGCGATTTAGAAAATCGCTTTAAGCAAGAGATGGTGCTCGGAATTGGCGGAGTTAGAGCGCTAACAGCACTTGGAATTGATGCAGATGTTTTCCACTTAAACGAAGGACACGCTGCATTCATAGGCCTTGAGCGATTGAGAGGCTACATATGGGGCGAAAAACTGGCTTTCAACGAGGCCGTTGAGGTGGTTCGCTCTTCAAGTTTATACACAACGCACACACCGGTTCCTGCAGGTCACGATGCTTTTCCCGAAGAAATGGTCAGGGTTTATATGGCACACTACCCCGAAAGACTCAAAATTAATTGGGAACAATTTATGGATTTAGGCCGTACAATCCCTAGCGATTCATCGCAAAAATTCTCGATGAGCAATTTAGCAGCAACTCTCTCGCAGGAAATTAATGGTGTTAGTTGGTTACACGGTGAGGTTAGCCGAAAAATGTTTGCAGGAATGTGGCCATGCTATTTCCCAAACGAGTTACACGTAAGTTACGTTACCAATGGGGTTCACTACCCAACCTGGGCCGCTAAAGAATGGCGAAACCTTCTGGAAAATGGTTCCGACAAATCGGGCGAAACATACCAACAACCCGACTGGAGTGAACTAGAAAACATTCCCGACTCAAAAATCTGGGATATTAGAAATATTTTAAGGCGACGCCTAATAAACTTGATTGACAGAAGGCTTAACGAACCCGGAATGATTCGTTTCGAAAGTCCAAGACAGGTTATTGAGATACAGGAAAGGCTCGACCCAAAAATTCTAACCATAGGTTTTGCTCGCCGTTTTGCCACTTACAAACGCGCGCATCTTTTATTCAAAGACCTAGACAGGCTGGATGAACTTGTAAACAACAAAGAACAACCTGTTCAATTCTTCTTTGCGGGAAAAGCACACCCTAACGATAAGGCAGGGCAGGATTTAATCAAGAAAATTATTGAAATATCAAAACAGCCTCGATTCCTTGGTAGGATTGTATTCCTACAGAACTACGATATGGAACTAGCAAAACACATGGTGCAAGGCGTTGATATTTGGTTAAACACACCTACAAGGCCATTGGAGGCATCGGGCACAAGTGGTCAAAAGGCTGTAATGAATGGCGTACTACACTTCAGCGTTCTCGATGGATGGTGGGTTGAGGGCTACCGCGAGGGAGCGGGTTGGGCTCTACCAATGGAAAGTACTTATTCTGAACACGAATTCCAAGATGAGTTGGATGCAGAAATGATATACACTATACTTGAAAACGAAGTAGTTCCGGCATTTTACCAACGTAATGCCGAGGATGTTCCTGAAAAGTGGGTAGGGTTTATCAAAAAATCGGTTAGCCAAGTTGCTTCGAACTTTACCACACTTAGAATGATAACCGACTACCAGAATCGTTTCTACAGCAAGCTTTACCAACGTTCATCGGAACTAATAGATGACGATTACGATACAGCAAAAAAAATTGCTGCTTGGAAGCGTAGAATTCAACGAAACTGGGAGGAAATTGAAGTAATTCAGGTTAAGCAGTTCAATATGGCTCGCGAGGCTATATATCTTGGTAAAGAATATACTGCAGAGGTTATCCTCGATTTAGGCTCACTTGGCCCCGATGAAGTTGGCGTTGAACTAGTTGTTGCGGATTTAATAGAGAGCCAAGAAGTTAAGGTAAAACGTGTTTACGAATTTCAACTTCAATCCATTGAGGAGTCAAGGGCAGTTTATCGCTTAAACATAATACCTGTTGAACCAGGGGCTTTTGAATGTGGTGTTAGGATTTTCCCAAAGAATTCAATGTTACCACACAGAATGGACTTCTGCATGGTACGATGGGTATAAAGTATAATTGCGATGGCTAAAACACAAAAGGCTTTAGCCATCGCAACTTACAAAGTCAACCAGCAAAACAAATCGAAAATTAGTCAATCAAAAATATCAATCCACCCCAGATTTGTTAAACTTCGTCAACATCAACTAAATTGAAAAACTATTTGGTAAAAATTTTAAACTAATTTTCGCATATTAGCGAGTCGAATTAGACAGAAAATAATGATTATTGTTCAAAAACCAGATCAAACCAAAGGAAAAGAAATAGCCCTAACTATGGGCTTTTTCGATGGCGTGCATGCTGGACATAGAACACTAATTGAAGGAGTACTAAAATCGGCAGAATTAATGAACTTGGGCTCTGCCGTATTAACATTTTGGCCACATCCAAGACTCGTGCTAAAAAAAGACCCTGAAAAACTTCGATTCCTCACAACACTTAACGAAAAGTCAAAAATTGTTTCAAAATATGGGATCGACTATTTAATTGTTCAGGAATTTACTTCGCACTATATAAATTTAGAGCCCGAAGAGTTCATAAAACAACTGGTAAAGGATTACCATGTGAAACACTTTATTGTTGGAGCCGACCATCGGTTTGGAAAGGAAGGTAAGGGGAATGCTGAACTACTCAAGGAGTTGGGTAAAAGTCTTTCGTTTACAGTTCAAATTGTTGATCAACTTATACTCGATGGAGTAAATATAAGCTCTACAAAAATTCGGGAAGCCCTATTGAAAGGTGATGTAGAAAAAGCGAATAAAATGCTAGGTTACCCTTACTTAATAACCGGAGCAGTTGAATCGGGAAATAGAATTGGCCGCGAAATTGGATTCCCAACTGCCAATATTAGACCTAACGATCCGCTAAAACTAATACCACTCGAAGGGGTTTACGCTGTAGTTGTTAATATCGACGGAGTTATTAAATCGGGAATGCTCAACATTGGCTTTAGACCAACAATTGAAAGTAGCCGTAGGCAAACCATCGAGGTTAACATTTTTGATTTTGACCAAGAAATATATAACTCGGGGATAGAAATTGCCATAATAAAACGTTTACGCAACGAAAAACGCTTCCCATCCGTTGAACATCTTAAACAACAACTTGTTAAAGACAAAGAAATGGCCTTAGAGGCTTTAAAGGAAAACGAGTCCTACACTTTTCAAAACTTATTTCTAACTTTGCGAACAACAAAGTAGTATTTCAAAATTTAATACCAACATAATGGAACAAGCAAAAAATTCGTCTTTACCATACAAGGTGAAGGATATTAAACTTGCCGAATGGGGAAGAAAAGAGATTGAGATTGCCGAAAAAGAAATGCCAGGATTAATGGCAATTCGTAAGAAATTTGGCCCTCAGAAACCTCTTAAAGGTGCTAGAATAATGGGTTCGTTGCACATGACAATCCAAACTGCTGTGCTAATTGAAACCCTAACAGAACTTGGAGCAGATGTTCGCTGGGCAAGTTGCAATATTTTCTCAACGCAAGACCACGCAGCTGCCGCAATTGCAGCCGCAGGCATTCCCGTTTTTGCTTGGAAAGGCGAAACCTTGGAGGAATACTGGTGGTGCACCGAACAAGCATTATCGTTCCCAAACAGCCAAGGGCCAAACCTAATAGTTGACGATGGTGGCGATGCAACTCTTTTAATCCACTGGGGTTATAAGGCAGAGAATAATAAAGAATTCCTAAACCGTAAAGCGGAGAGTCACGAGGAAGGTGTAATCCTAAATCTACTGAAGGAAAATCTTGCTAAAGAACCAAACAAGTGGCACAACCTTGTTAAGGAATGGAAAGGTGTTTCCGAAGAAACAACCACTGGTGTTCACAGATTATACCAAATGAAGGAACGTAACGAACTACTTGTTCCTGCAATTAACGTTAACGACTCAGTTACCAAAAGTAAATTCGACAACCTTTACGGATGTCGCGAATCGCTTGCCGACGGTATTAAGCGCGCTACCGACGTTATGCTTGCAGGTAAAGTGGTGGTTGTTTGCGGTTATGGTGATGTGGGAAAAGGTTGTGCTAAGAGTTTGCGCTCCTATGGATCAAGGGTTATTGTAACCGAGATAGACCCAATTTGCGCTTTACAAGCAGCAATGGAAGGTTTTGAGATTAAGCCTCTTGAAGATGCCCTTGACGAAGGCAACATCTACGTTACAACTACTGGCAACTGCGATATTATTACGCTTGAGCATATGTACAAGATGAAGGACCAAGCAATTGTTTGCAACATTGGTCACTTCGACAACGAGATTCAGGTTGACAGATTAAATAACGACAAGAATATCAAGAAAGTAACTGTAAAACCTCAGGTTGACCAGTACTACTTCCCCGATGGAAAATCGATGTTCCTACTTGCCGAAGGCCGTTTAGTAAACCTTGGATGCGCAACAGGTCACCCAAGTTTTGTAATGAGCAACAGCTTCAGCAACCAAACCCTTGCACAAATTGAACTTTGGACTAAGAAACTGGATATTGACGTTTACCGCTTACCTAAACACCTCGACGAGGAAGTTGCTCGCCTACACCTTGAGCAAATTGGCGTTAAACTAACCAAGTTAAGCCAAAAACAGGCCGATTATATCGGTGTTAAAGTTGAAGGTCCTTACAAACCTGATCACTACAGGTACTAATATCCTCATGGAAATCATACTAATCGGCGGCCAATTGGCTGCCGATTTTGCTTAGTAAACCACAATAAATAGTCAAACATAAACTCTTCCTTTTTTACTTTTACAAAATTTAATAATAAAATGAATACCTTAGGGGGATAGATCCTATCAGTTTAAACTAATCGTAATTGTCACATCAAAATATAATATAATGAGAAAATATAATGTATTTGCCATTATTACACTTTTATTAATTAGCTGTAATGGCACCAACTTCGATAAAGATAAAAAGGAGATAATGACAATAATGGATTTACAAGCCCAGCAATGGAGCAATGGAAATATTGAGGGCTTTATGGATGGTTACTGGAAATCGGACAGTTTACGATTTTTGGGCAGTAAAGGGTTGACCAAGGGCTGGCAAACAACTTTGGACAATTACAAAAAAGCATATCCAGATAAGAGCGCAATGGGAAAGTTAGTATTCGACTATATTTCGTTTGAACCAATGAACAAAAAGCAAATGTTTGTTGTGGGCAAATGGACTCTGCAGCGCGAAAAGGACACTTTAGGGGGCTACTACTCTTTGCTATGGCAAAAATTTGATGGCGAGTGGAAGGTTATTTTTGATCATACAAACTAATTTACTTCTCCCATTTATTGTTATATGAAGAACATACCCGCTTTCGCGGGTATGTTTTTGTATACAATACTTACGTTCAAAGACAACAGTAATAGTGCTATTTTCCGAATATCTTCAGTTGATTACTTCCAAACAACAATAGGAAAGTCCATACCTCTGATACTTGTGTTTGGGTACTGTGTTGTTCCTCGGTATTTTTTTGTTAGTTCGGGGACATTGTCCTCCAGAAAAGCGGCCAGCTCTTTCACTGTAATTTTTCCATCTTTATCTCCGCCATCGGCTTTTCCATTCAAACCCTCAATAAGCGAAAAGGTGAATATGCCATGCCCCAGTTGTTTAACCTCCGATGCTAGTTGCTCAGTTCCCGTAGATGAAAGAACTGCAATCCCAGCACTTCGAGCCAGCTGCATCAACGCCTTTTCCTCAGCAGCACCTCTCATTGCTAACATTTCAGTAGCACCTCCGCTTTGGCAAGCATCCACAACAATCAGCTGCTTTTGTGCTCGGATGGCAACAAATGCTTTTCTCAACTCGTTTGCCGAAATTCCCTTTGTCTCTAAAAGATCATCGTTGCCATAAAGTTGTGTTACATCGTAAGGAATAAAGAAAAACTCCGAGGGTTTGCTTCCCATTCCTTCACTCATAACACCATGCCCTGCGTAGTAAAAAATAAAAACATCCTCGGGTCGGATCTCTTTACTCAATTCGGCTAGTTTTGAGATAACTCCATCCTTGGTGAATTCTTCATCCTTTATTATTAAGGTCCTTATACTATTAAAAATTCCTTTAGACTTTGTAGCAACAATATTTGCAAAACCTTCGGCATCGGCACTACCATAAGAAAGATTATATTTCTCGTTCTTGTACTTATTGATACCAATTGATAAAACGTACAAGTTTGATGTTTTTATGGCACTTTCTAACTCAATGTTTACCTTATAGGGTGTAGATTCAGTTCTATCAACATTAAATGCAGTAGCCATGATTTCGTTATTGCCAGCAAGCAGTGATATGTTATACCGTTTAGTAATCGTTTCTCCCTTTTTCGAAGATACTTTCATGCCTCGTTGCTCTTCGCTAACCAACTTTCCATTCTGAAACAGTCGAATCTCATCAACTCCACCGCCCTGATCGATTGCTTCAACCACAACTTCTACCTGTTCGGTTTGAAACTTACTATTTGTTGGTGACAATATCTTCACCGTTGGGGGCAACTTAATTTCATTAATCTGAGAAAGTTGACTGGCATTAGCCTCAATGCTACCACTCATTATTTGAGCAACCAAGCCGGGGGTAAAGAATTTTTCGTAAAAACTTTCGAGCGGAATTATCTGCAAATCTTTAACATAGTAAAGCAACTTCATACCTCCATCGGTTCCATCGAATCGACCATCGGCCGAAACAGCCACCCAATCGCTGGAGTTTGGAACATCGTAACGAGTAACCAAGCATTGTCCCGTAAAAGCATCCCATATTTTCACAGAGCCATCGTCGCTTGAACTTACCACATACTTTCCATTATCGGAGAACCTTGCCGACACAACCCCTCCCATGTGACCCGATAATGTATTTACAAGCTTTCCACTAGCAAAATCCCATATTTTAATATCATATTCATTCCAGTAATGGCCGCTAATTAAAAATTTCCCATCGGCAGAAAAACTCACCGATGAAATCATCGATCGTCCTCCTTGAATGGTTTTTGATACCGTTTTCTTAGCAATATCAAATATCTTAATGGTTCCGTCGCTAGAACCACTTGCCAAGTATTTCCCATCGGGCGAGAAACATAGCGAATGTATTGCGTTTGTATGTCCTGTGAATGATGCAAACCTCTTTCCACTCTCCACACTCCAAATTTTAACTGGCATTGCGGGATAATCATCCTCTCCTCCTGTTGCAATTAAGCTACCATCAGGCGATATTGCAATTGCATCTAATGAAGATTTATGGCTTACGAATGTCGATTGCAATTCTGCACCTTTTTCAATCCTCCATATTTTAACGCTATTGGTATGCTCGGCTATAGCCAAAATATTGCTATTTGCCGATAATGCCATATGGCTTATACCAAAAGGGTTATCTTTAGTTTCAAAAGATTGAGTGAGAGAACCGCTGGCAAGATCGAAAACCTCGAACTTTGAACTCCCAGCAGAAGAATATAAGCAAACAACACTCTTAGAATCGCCAGAAACTGCTATCATTTCAATGGAACCAAAAGAGGTTTTAACCCGTCTTTTAAGATCCTCAAAAAAATCAACATTTTTAACCTTTTCCGTTCCATCCCAAATCCAATGTCGAATATTTCGATTTGATATTCCATTCTCATCAACAGTAAGGTCTTTGGAAAAGTTAATTGTTGACTTGATATTTGGAAGAAAGAACGCCTTCCCCATCTCGGCCTTATCGCCTGGCAGAATAGCAATGTTCTTATCGGTTTCAAGGTCGATAATTCGGATAGTTTTTTTGCTATTCCCCGAAACTAAGTACTTTCCTGTGCTTGAAAGCCCAATTGAAAAAATGTTCTCGAGGAATTGCTCGGGGTAGGTTTTAGTGTTTTTTCCAGTTTCAAAATCCCAGAACCTTGTAGTTCCATCATAGCTTGCACTTACAATTTGCTTACCGTTGGGTGTTACACAAATCGACAAAACAGAGTTTTCGTGTCCAACCAAGGTTTTAATTAGGCTGCCGCTGGAAATTTCCCATATTCTAATTGTTTTGTCGCTGGTTTGGCCTCCACTAATTACGTATTTAGAGTCGGGTGTGAAAGTAATGGCATCGATACCGTCCTTGTGTCCCCTAAGTGTTTTGACAAGTGTTCCGGTCGCAATACTCCATATTTTAATTGTTTTGTCATCACCGCCACTTGCCAAGAATTTTCCATCGGGCGAAATTTTTGCGCTGAATAAATACCCGGTATGTCCTAAGAGTTGTTTTTTCACAGCACCTTGCGCTACCGGGAACATTGTTATTTTTCCATCATTGCTACTTGCGGCAATAATGTACTTGTTGTCATCGGTTAATTCTGCAAATTGAGTTTCGTTTGTTGATACTTGGGTTGATTTACCTGTTTCTATGTTCCATAATTTTGCACCCGCACGTCCTCCGCTAATTAAGTATTTGCCATCTTTGGAAAAACAGACAGAAAATACTTCATCGGAATCATAGAATGTTGCCAGCTCTTTCCCTGCCTGAAAATCCCACAATTTGATAGTTTTATCCCGACTACAACTAGCAATGTACTTATCGTTCGGAGAAAAACACACCTTGGAAACTTCATCGGAGTGACCAATGTTGATTTTAAGTTCTGGAAGTTGACCATAACTTGAAAATACACCTAAAAAAACGAATAGTATCGATATGATTTTTCTCATGGTAGTATAAGTTGAAGAGAGGTACTAAATTATGGAAATTTTTACGATAATAGTGCACTGCTTTTGTTTTTCAAACACCTTACTTGCATAATTAAAACTGTTAGGATAAAAGGTAAATAAACTATACGATTCTCCAAAAAAAATATTCCGGGCAAAACCCGGAATATTTTTTTTAGATTCTGATTTGTATTAAAATCCTCCATCAACAAGCCATACCTTGTTTGGGTTATCGTTTCGAACTGCAAGGTTATACTTTCGCACCTCCCCAGATTTAAGTTTTATCTCGTATGGCACAAACTCCCCTGGATAAAGTCCTGATTTAAATGGCTCCCCTATGCGTATTACTTTTAGGGATCCAAATTCTGCCTTCATTTTATCAACCTTATCAGATTTATTTTTGAATATACTGTATGTTTGAGAAACCAACTCCCAGTCATTTCTACCCATTCCTTCGAAGAATAGTTCCGCAGCCCTTTTGCTACTTATGTTTTTAAATGCTTCGCCATTTGCCTCCTGGGTTAAATCTTGCCAAGTAGTCCCTTTGGGTAAATTGATGTTGAAAAGGCTTGCATCGATATTGGTGTTGTAGTCAATGCTCTCTATTTCTGTAATTAAAGTTTCCTTTTTACCTTCGAGGATATAAATCTTTAGGCCCTTTAATAGTTTTGTATTCTTATCGAAAACATACTCTCGTCGGTTATTCGATTCCTCAATTGAACTGTTCTTGCAGTAATCGTTTATAAAATTGCCCTTGGCGCTTGATGTTATGGTCATATAAACTAAACCATCCTTCTCCTCCATTTTAAATTTTGAGCCATCGCTCTTAATGTTGTTTTGCTCTTTCATTAAGACTTTCTCTGGATCAAGAAGAATGAGGAACCATTCGGCAATTATATAATTACGTGTTGCCTTAAAATAGCTATCAATTTTCTTGGTGTATAGGTACTGAAAACTGCCATCGTAAACCAAAGTCCTACCCGACTTTTCAATTCTCCATTTTTCAGGATTCTCGAACGATTTGTAAATAGTGTGGTTAACCATATCGTAGTTGGTGCCTACAAGTGCAAAATTATCATCAGCATCGGTGCGCACCTTTAATTTAATCACCATACTCTTAATAAACTGAGTTGCCTTTATAGAACTTTCAATAAAACTATTGGCTGCTCTAGCGGAATGGTTAAAAACGTTTGTGTTGCTATCAATTATAGGTATGGCAACCATTAGTACTATTACTGCAGCAGCAACGCTAATAATCTTTTTTAATCGAGAGTTTAATTTTACAGTTTTTGCTTTTGGGGTACTCATTTTTTGTTCCTCCATTTTTAATTGGTTCATAATATTTTGCTTTAGCAAAAATGGAGCATTGGGTTGCTGTTGAGGTTTAAGTATCGACAGTGTTTGTTTGATATTTTCGTACTCAATAAGGCAATTTGGACATTGCTGGATATGTTCCATAATATTGGCTTCTTCTGTAGGATTTACTTCCGAATCGAACAGGGTTACCATTTCCAGTTTACATTTTTCACAATCCATAATTCACCTCCTTTGATGTTGTAATTCCAACTTTTAGTTTATCGATACCGTACTTAAACCGCGATTTAATGGTAGTAACAGGAATTTCAAGAATCGACGCTATTTCAACAAAACTCAGGTTATCAAAGACTCTTAGCCTGATTATTTCCGCTTGTTCCTCGGGTAGTTCAGCAAGGAGCCTTTCTAGCCTGTTATACTCCTCAATCTGAATCAGATTTTCGGAGATTTCCCTTTCCTGCATATGGCCAGGCAAGGTGGCCGTATCAATAGACTCGAACTTCAACTTTTTGCTTTTTCTATGATAATCCACGCAAGCATTGGCTATGCTTCGGTACAGGTAGTGTTTGATGTTTTTAATAGAATCTAAGTTGTTATTTTCGTGATACAATTTTATAAACACATCCTGAACTATATCCTGCGAGTCGGCAAAAGTGCCTGTTCTAAAAAAAGCAAACCTAAAAAGTTGATCCTGAAATTCTGTTATTACCCTTTCCAGTTCTTCCAATTTGCTACGGCCGTTAGCTAATTCCATTTTTGCGTTTTAAAGCTTTGTTGATACGACGAAAAAGAGGAGATAAAAGACGTAATTTTTTCCCATTTTTTTGGTGATGAGATATTTTGCACTGCTAAGTTGCATAATATCAGTTTTGTTCTTCCTCGAAAAGTTGTCTGGGTAAAAATATTTGAGGGATTGTAAAATAAAATGAGCTGCCTTTTCCAAGAATACTTTTCACCCAAATTCTTCCTCCCTGTTTTTCGACCAGTTCCTTGCAAAGGAGGAGGCCGAGTCCAGTTCCAGTTTCATTTTCAGTACCATAGGTAGAAATGTCTTGCTCTATGTTAAAGAGGAAAGGTATTTTCTCAGGCATAATGCCTATACCATTATCTGTGACAGAAATTTCGGCGTACGACTCAAACTTTTCAAGATTAACTATTACCAATCCATTGCTACTAGTAAATTTCAATGCATTAGATATTAAGTTCCGTAAAATTGATTTTGTTACCTCCACATCGCAATGTATAAAGATGTCCGGATCAATTGTATTTTGAATTTCAATTCGCTTTCTTAATGCCATTTCGGAGTTTAGAAGAAGAACTTCATCAACAATTGACTTGAAGTTCAGGTAACGTAGGTTTAGTTTGATATTTTCGCGTTGAAGTTTGGACCATTCCAGCAAGTTCTCCAGTAGTTTAAAGGTGTGCTTGGCAGAGTAGTTTATAGCAGTTGCAAACGATTTTATGTTTTCCTTCGGAAAACTATCGATACTGTTGTTTAATGAGTCGCTAAGGCTTACTATTGAACTAAAAGGGCTTTTTAAATCGTGGGCAATAATCGAAAAAAACTTATCCTTTGTAGCATTTAGCTCTTCGAGTTGTATGTTTTTTTGGTGGATTTGATTTTCGGCCTGCTTCCTTTGTTCTATATTTCGTGAAACACCGATGATTTCTGTAACTTTATTATGGTTGTTGGTGATTAAGGTTGTTGCCATTTCAACCCAAATAATCGATCCATCTTTACAAATTTGCTGTAGTTCATAAACTCTAGCCTTTTCCGAAGCATCGCCTTTGTTGAACTTATTAATTCGATCATTTAGCTTCGCCACAATGCCTGTTAGCCACTGTTGTTCAAAAATATCTGCAACGCTCTTGTTTAAAACTTCATTGGCAGAGTATCCTATTAGGCTGTATACCGACGGGCTCATATAGGTAAACTTTAATGAGTCGGCATCTATTACCCATATAACATCGCTAGTATTTTCTGCGATTAATCTATATCGCTCATCGCTTTGTTGCAGAATCTCTTCAGTCTTTTTTCTGTAAATTATCTCCTCGTGAAGTTCTTTGTTTATTCTGTTAAGCTCTGATGTTCTTTGAAGCACCTTTTTTTCGAGTTCAATATTTACTCTACTCATTTCTTGGTTTAAGTCATCATTCTCTTTCACTACAATATATTGATGAAAAATAAATAGAATGAAGATGATAGCAATAATTGAACTCGCAATAATATTCGTAATATTTAAAAGGTCAAATACAAAAAATAGGAAGAAACCAACTATTGAAACAAGGAAAATTGCAGGCAAAAATGTTAACCATTTGCTTGGCTTGAGAGGTGTAATGGTTTCACTATACATATCTACCTTTACAAGCACTTCTTTTGAAGCAATTAGGCTTGTTGCTATTATTATAAAGTAAAAAAGATAGTAGCCTAAATCAATAAAGTAGCCTGGATCGTTTATACCGTAAAGCGAATCGATAAAATACATTAAATCGCTAATTGTAAAACTGATAATCCCTATAACAAAGTATAAGATTATCTTCTTACAACTTTTTATTTGGTTCGAAAAGTATTTGATTAAAACAATCCAGATAATTGTAATATCTAAAACTGGATATAAGTAGGTAATAAATAATGAGAAGTTGTCAGTTTCTTTAAATTTTTGATCGGGAATAGCAATAAAAAACAGGAAGAAAATTATTGCAGTAAGAATTAATATGCTAACCTCAATAATAATTCGTATGATTCCCCTGCTCGATGATGTTGTATTCGGTATTACAAATATTGAGGTAATAAATGCTGGGTACATCCCAAAATAAAACAGATCCGCCAATGAGGGGAATGGATATTCATTAATAGCAATTAACCAAAGCCATAAACAATCGGCAACAAACCAGGACGTGAATGATATACATAGCCATAAAAGAGTTTTACTAATAGCCAGTTGTTCCTTTTTCGAGAATTTATATAGAAGGAATAGCGCTATTCCAGTTAGAAGGGTAAGGATTGTTGAATATATACTATTGAATACTTCGTGTGCACTATATGAAATTGACATTGAGTTTACTCCAACATAAAAACCTAACAATATCAGTGCAAGAAATGCAATGTGCTTTGTTCTAATTAATCCTGCATTAAAGATTGTAGGCATAAGTTAGATATAACTCATATTGAAACGTAAATTAAGCAAAATATTTTGACAAAACATCATAGATCATTGTAGTTGAATATTTTGGAATACTCTTTCAAATATTCATTGTGCTATAGCCATTAAGTAGATTTTTAAAATAATCGATTGATATGCAGTAAATAATTGAAAAAATTTTTACATTTCATCATTGAAAGAGATACAGATGTTTTTTTATTGAATACATTTAATGGAATTATCCGTTGTTTTAAGTTAGTATTACGTTTTAAGAGGTTCGTTAGGCATTTTTAATTTTTAAACATGCTCATTATGTCCAGAAAGTTCATTTGTATTACCGATGATTGCGAAATATTTTGCTTAGGAGTGAAATCAATCATTGAAAGCACAAAGAAGTACGATTTTACGGAGACACATTCCAGCGGAGAGCTTTTCAACTTCTTGAATGAAACAAACCGGCTTCCAGATATAATTCTTCTTGACGTTAAACTGAAAAAGTTTGGATCTCTGAATGGACTTGAAATCGCATCAATAGTTAAACACGAATATCCCACTATAAAAATCATTATCCTTACGTCCTTTGACGAAAATGATGTGCTTAAGAAAGCACTTGAAGTAGGAGTTGATGGCTTTTTACCCAAGGAAACTATTACAGAAGAATTGCTAGATGCAATTGGGTGTGTGCTTGATGGTCAAAACTATTTGGGAAAGAATACTTCATTTCAAGCAATTAATAATGTGTTAAAAAAGAAAGCGAGCAGAACTGGATTGCTTACAAAAACCGAGATGAATCTTTTTTTGTTGATTTGCAAAGGACACACTAATCAGCAAATTGCAGAAAAGCTCAATGTTAGTATCCATACAGTGGAAACTCACCGGAGTAATATTAAAAATAAACTTTCCATAAAAACTGATGTCGATTACATTAAGATAGCCATAGAAGATAATATTGAGGAGGTGATGGAGTTTTACGAGATAAAAAAGTGATTCAAGAACCAAAGTCAATCCTACCAAAAGTCCGAATTGGACTTTTTTTATTTCCACATGTATATTTCAACACAGGAGTTTCCATTAGATAAACTAACGTTTTTTGTATCACTAAAATCAATTTTTCTCCTACTGCTTTTGGCGGAAAATGCACTAATTGTTGTAAATATTAAATTGAAATTGCAACTGCAAATAAACCTATTACCAATCTAATTTTAAAAACTATGAAAAGAAATTTTAAAATTTTTTCATTTATTGTTGCAGGTGCAATTGTTGCAACAGCATTATTTTTTAATGCTTGTCAGAAAGAAACCGAGGAGGTTTTAGATCAACCAGATGACATTATTTATTTTTCATTGGGTTGCGAACTATTACCGGCAAGCGATTACGCAAAACTACCACTAGCAAAGGTACCTGATGTAGAGGTTAAGGCAACTGTACTTGATTTGAATGTTCCTCCTGTTGGAAATCAAGGAGGCGAAGGATCTTGTGTTGCTTGGGGAACCACCTATGCTGCACGTAGCATTAACTGGCAAGCCTCTCATCCTGCAACTTGGAGTCAAAGCGTCAATATTTTTAGCCCTGAGTATGTTTATAACCAAATTAAAGTTAGAAGACCATGTTCTTCAGGATCCTATGTTATAAGAGGCTTAGATCTATTGGTTGCACAGGGTGTTTGTACTTGGACATCGATGCCTTATACCGATGTTAGTTGCACATTACTTCCAACAACTGCACAAAAAACCGAGGCCGCTCTTTACAAGATTTCTGGCTATGGAACAGTTACTCGCACAACCGATGTAATTAAGAGTTTTCTTGCTGCTGGCAAACCTGTAATTGTTGCTGGTCCGGTAAATAATGCATATATGTCCTTAGTTAGCGGTGCAGTTCTTACTACTTTCGATGGCAGTTCTTTAGGTGGACATTGCTACTGCGTTGTAGGCTACGATGACAATAAAGGTGCTTTCAAATTCATGAACTCGTGGGGCACATCATGGGCTACTGGTGGCTTTGGATATATTGCCTATGGCTACGAAACAGCTTGGTGGACAGAAGCATACGCTATTAATTAATGTTATTACTTTGGATTAGTATTAAAAAATCCGACTACAAGTCGGATTTTTTCTGTTTAATCAAATGAGTTGGAAAATGTTATAGCCAGTACTAATAGTACCATTTTATCCCACTGTTTCCTTGACGGTTATTTTTCTAACTACATTAGAGCAACATGCCTTACAGCAAAATGGGCATCCATTTGATTTGGGAAAGATTTTCTTTGCCTCTTTCAGCGCCTCGTTACAAGTTCCAAATAAGCCTACATAGTAGCGCTTGGTTTGCTCAGGTAAATGCTTACATCCACTTCGGTGCATTTCATTTTCCCCATTCTCTTTTGTCCTTAGGTCAATGTAAAATATATCCATAGCTATACGATTTTAGTTTCCCTTCATATAGGTTAATATGGATAGGTAGGAAATTGTTACCCTCTTTTCGTCAAAATTTTTCAGTTTAAACGAAAAAAAGAGAAAATCCAGACTGTGTCTGGATTTTCTACTAAAACTATACTAATTCTTGTGAACTGCCTTGGTTGGAATCGTCTTTCACTTTCTTCTTCTTATCCTTTTTCTTTTTTTTATCCGACTTATGTGATTTTCGATTCGTTGTTTTCCACCAAACTAGGTAAACAACCGCTGTTATTACCCATACAGGCCAAATCTTCATGAAGAAAATCAGCACCCAAACAATTCCTTTCCAGCCGGCGTGTAGTGCTTCTTTTACCTTCTGCCAGAAACTGGGCATCTCTTCGGGAGTGTATTTAAACTCAAGTCTTTGGTAAAAAAACAGCGATATTGTGCTAAGGCTAACCTGATGGTCGATGTACTTCATTCGGCCCTGTGCCGATTCAATCTCGGCTCGAATTTCGCCCAGTTTATTCTCAATCTTTAGAATATCCTCAATACTGGTGGTCTTACGGAGTAAATCGAGGTATGTTTTTTCAACCTTGCGTTTATTCTCCAAACGAGTTTTAACATCAATATACTCCTCGGTAACATCCTGTGTGTATACATTCTGGTAGTCGACACGCTTTGCAACCAAAGTGAGCGATTTAAGCAACCCATCGAACCCAGACGCTGGAACCTTAATTTCCATATTGTTTCCTAACTGAATATCGGATTGCTGAAATCCTTCACTGGTAATGTAAGCTTTTGCAGCAATAATAATGGAGTCGATCTGTTTTTTTGATTTAATGTAATCAACCACCTCCATGCTAACATTGGCCGTTTTAATGATTTTAGGAGTGATTTCGTTTGATTCAGTCTTCAACACAGGACCTTCTTCTTTAAATCCTTGCCTTGTTGCTGCCAATGGAGCTTCATAATCGGCAGCAACTTCCATTAAGGACATTTCCTCCGCTTTATTGGAATCCTTAGTACTATTGCACCCTATTAGGATTGCAATAAGCATAATCGATGTAAGTAAGATTGACTGTTTCATATGGAAAATTATATTATTAGGTTAGAG
>WBUV01000395.1 GCA_008933525.1 Bacteroidales bacterium
GTTATAGATATATTCAACAATTTTGCTTTAGGCATTTGCGAAGGACAACAACTTGATATGGATTTTGAAAGTAAAACGAGCGTTAGTCGTGAGGAGTATTTGAGGATGATCGAACTAAAAACGTCTGTTTTACTAAAGGGTGCTCTTCAAATTGGAGCAGTGCTTGGTGGAGCAAACGAAAAAGATATTGAAAATATTGGCGAATTTGGAAGGTGTTTAGGTCTTGCATTTCAGCTTCAAGACGACTTGCTCGATACTTATGGCAATGTAGATGTTTTTGGTAAGAACATTGGTGGAGATATTGTAGCAGGGAAAAAAACTATTTTGACTATTGAAACGATTAGCCTTTTAGGCTTAAAAGCCGAGATCTTTGTTGAGTTGTTGCAAAATAAAACGTTATCAAGATATACTAAAGTGAACGATGTTATTAAGATTTATGACCAAGTGGGAGTAAAGCAAATTGCAGAAGCGCTAATAGAAGAATACTTTAAGAGGGCTTATGATTCCTTAATGAAAATATCTGTTCCAGATGAACGAAAAGTTGTTCTTATTGAAATAGCCCAGAATCTTATGAATCGACAAAATTAAATAAACAAAGCGCTAAAAACATTTTAATGATATGTTGTTTGTTCTCAAACTTTCTTAATTTTATATGAAAATTCAACCTAATTAATTCAAAAGAGTATATGGAAACCAAACCTATTAAATACTTAATTCCTTGGGATTTTACACCTGTTCCTGAATTTGCATTGAAATATGCTGTTAAGTTTTGTAAAGTTTCTGAATCTTCAAGTTTGGTTGAACTAGTCCATGTTGTTCAGGCCGGGGGAATGTTTTCTAAAAGTAAAATTTCAGAGGAAGAAGCACGCGAAAAATTCAAGATTGATCAACAAAGAATAAAAGAAAAATACGGCATAGAGGTTAAAACAACCCTTTTGGAGGGAAATTTATTTGATACTATCAGCGAGTACGCTAGCGAAATCCAACCCATCATGGTAATTATGGGTACCCATGGGATTAAAGGTGTGCAAAAGCTTACTGGAAGTTGGGCTCTCAAAGTTATTGCTGGCTCCGAAATTCCCTTTTTGGTTGTTCAAGATGAGCCAGTTAACGATAGAGTCTTTGAACACATTGTTATGCCGATTGATTTCAGAGACGAAGAAAAGGAGAAAATTCATTGGGCAATAAAGGTTGCTTCCCAATACGGGTCTAAAATTCACATTATTATCCCTAATGCTTTTGACTCAGGTGTTCAGAAAAAAATAAACTATAACCTTGCTTTTGCCAAAAAGCATATGGAGGGGTATAATATTGATTCAGAAATTCATAACGCCGCAAAAGGCAAAAGTTTTCAGGAAGAAATTGTTAACCTTGCTGTAGATATTGAGGCAGATTTAATTCTGATTATGACTACACCGAACCTTGACTTTACCGATTACGTTTTTGGTGCACAGGAGCAGTATATTATTGCCAACAATTCCAAAATTCCTGTGATGTGTGTAAACCCAGGAACAATTAACCGATAGTATTAATATCGCTATAAATTTTCGAGAAGAGCCTTCTGAGTAAGAAGGCTTTCTATATTTTTATTGGTGTCCTCAGTTAATTCAACAATCATGGGTTTATTTTTTTTGTTTTCCAATCCATATCGGTATGTTTTATCGTAGTAGGCAAGCGATATAGAAACGGCCTCTTCGAATTTTTTTTGGTTGATTAAATCTACACACTGCTTTGCTTTATCTAAACCCAATCTTTTTGATATTCTATTAACGGATTGAATTAAATCGTCGGGGTTACAATTCGTGTAATCAACTACTAAACGTTTTACTCGAATTTCAAAAGGAACCTCTATAGAAATAACCTTGCTTGAACTCATTTGCTGGTGAAACATTTGAGGAACAAACACAGTTCCAATACTTTTGCTCTCATCCTCAACCCAGGTTGGTTTATTTTGGTCTATTTTCATTAATTCTTCAAAAAGAAGGTTTTCAAAGAACTCGGTTGAGGGCTGTTTTGCTTGCCCAATCCAACCGAAGGCAGAACCCTTGTGGTTTGCTAACCCCTCTAGGTCTAAAACTTGCTCGCCTTTTATTTTTAAATGCTGAAGCAGTTCCGTTTTTCCGCTTCCGGTCATTCCACCAAGTACAACAAGTTTGAATGGCGATTCGAAATATTCCTGCGCTTTTCGTCGGTACGATTTGTAGCCACCAACTAAAGCCTTGGTTTTAAAACCCGATAGGTTAAAAAGCCAAGTCATACTTTTGCTACGCATACCTCCACGCCAGCAGTAAACAAGCACCTCTTTCTGTGCCGTTAATGATTGGAGTGTATTTACAAACGATGATAATTTTGGACCAACAGCATCTAAACCTGCAATTACCGCATTATATCGGCTTTCGCGAACGTACTTTGTGCCAACCAATGCTCTTTCCTCATCGGAAAACAAAGGAATATTTATTGCACCCGGAATATGCGCTTTAGCGTATTCTGATGGTGAACGTACATCTATTACTGGACAAAAATGACGTTTCTGTAAAAAATCCTCTATGCTGATTGTGTCTCTCATATTTTGTTCTACTCTAAAAAGCCTCCTAGAACTGAGTTGTTTTCTTTTCGAGAATTACTTCCGTATGGCGAAAGCGCTTGTACAAGTTTGCGAATCGGCATTGATTGTAACCAAACCCTACCAGTTCCTCTCAAGGTTGCCAAGAACAATCCTTCGCCTCCGAATACCATACTCTTTAAACTTCCTGTGGTTTCCACATCGAAATCGATAGAGGGCTCAAAGGCAACCACGCAGCCAGTATCAATTCTAAGTGTTTCGTTATTAAGATATCGCTCAATAACAGTACCTCCAGCGTGAACAAAGGCCAAACCATCGCCCTCTAGACGTTGTAGAATAAATCCTTCGCCACCTACTAAACCCGCACCAATTTTGCGATTAAACTGCATTGACACCTTTGTTCCCATTGCTGCACACAAAAATCCATCTTTCTGAACAATAAGTGTTCCTCCCAATTTACTTAAATCGATAGGTAAAACCGTTCCGGGGTATGGAGCCGAAAAGGCTACCTTGCGTTTTCCGTATCCACGGTTAGTAAAATGGGTCATAAATATTGATTCTCCAGTAAGTGCACGAGCACCTGCAGAGAGTAATTTGCCAAAGAAACCAGCATTAGGCTCGCTACCATCGCCAAGTTTTGCTTCGAAAGCAATGCCATCTTCCATATAAACCATAGCACCGGCTTCGGCTATAACTGTTTCGGATGGGTCGAGTTCAACTTCTACGAGTTGAATTGATTCACCCATAATTTTGTAGTCAATTTCGTGCGATTTCATCTTTTTAAATATTAAATGTTGAAAAATAGAATAAACAC
>WBUV01000396.1 GCA_008933525.1 Bacteroidales bacterium
ACAATATTGAGGTTTGCTACCTCAACTCAGCATCATACTCAGTTGATTTTAGTATAAACATATCTAGGTTGAAGAAAACCAACATCTACTTAAAAGAGATATTGAATGATTCAAACTTACCTATTATCAAACAAAGCGATATTATTATCGATGCCCTTTATGGCTCAGGATTAAGTCGTCCAATAGATGATATCGGTGCAAAATTGGTTCAAATCATTAATCAATCTGGTGCATATGTTGTATCAATTGATATTCCTTCAGGTTTATTTAGCAATGAGAATCCTTACCCAAATACAAATCCAGTGGTAAGGGCAACTGTTTGCCTAACACTTCAATTTCCAAAATTAAGTTTCTTTTTTGTTGAAAACGAGCAATTCCTAAATAGGTGGCAAGTTTTACCAATTGGACTGCACCCAAAAGTAATTGAGGAGAAAATGACACCTTATTATTACATTGATAAGACTGATATTTTGTTGATATTGAAACCACGAACAGTTTTCTCACACAAAGGAACCTATGGACATTGCTTAGTTATTGCTGGAAGTAATGGAATGATTGGTGCTGCAGTGCTATGCACAAAGGCTGCAGTTAAATCTGGCGCAGGGCTAGTTACGGTTCATACTCCAAAATGTGGATATAGCATCGTACAGCAATCAGTGCCAATGGCAATGTGTAAGGTTGATAAAAATGAACACTTCATTACATCTATATTGTATACAGATAAGTATAGTTCCATTTGCATTGGCCCTGGATTAGGAACAAACCCTGAAACTGCAAAAGTTCTGGAGAAACTTATTTCTGAGATAAAAGTTCCATTGGTCATCGACGCTGATGCACTGAATATTATCTCCGAAAATAAAGCGTTGCTTTCATCTTTACCAGAGAACACCATAATAACTCCTCATCCCGGGGAATTCGACAGGTTGTTTGGCAAATCGATCAGTGGCTACGAAAGACTAAACAGTGCTATCAAAGCGGCAAAACAATACAAACTGATAATTGTACTAAAGGGAGCCTACACCCAAATAGTTAATTCTGATGGATGTGTCTACTTTAACTCAACCGGAAATGCAGGCATGGCAACAGGTGGCAGTGGCGATGTTTTAACTGGTGTTATTGGTGGACTTCTCGCACAAGGTTATTTGCCATTAAATGCTGCAAAACTTGGAGTTTATTTTCATGGCCTAGCTGGCGATATAGCTAAAATTAACTTAGGCGAAACATCATTAAGCGCCCAAAACATTGAAGAATCATTATCTTTAACTATTAAATATTTAGAAAATCAATAAAACACACCAACTATGAAGTTTTCAAACATAACTATAGTACTATTAGCGTTGACTTTATTTGCCTGTAGCAACAAAACAATACAAGTATCGCCTGTTCAAAATTCAGTTTACGCTGCGAATGGGATTGTGTACAGCTTGCCCCGAACAGTTTTAAGCATTAAAGTCGACGTTGCCAGAACTATTACTATACCTGGCCCCTATGCAGCTTATGCTCAGAAATATTTGGGTATTTCCAACACCGCAATACAAGAAAAGGAGGAGTATAGCATTGTTTCAATTAGTATAGATAGTAAATCCGAATCGGACCCAACGGCTCTTTACTCTGCATTTCTGAACAACAAATCGCTATACGATTTCTACCAAGTGGTTAATTCGGGGGTTGTTATTCCTGTTGCTGATTTCAAAACAGTCTCATCAACAAATAGTTCCTTATCGATTGAGAAAAGAAACCAAGTTGAATTCAAGGATTTATCTTCAAGCCCTTTTATAGCAGAAGAAAAAAGCACTTTCTACTCAAAAGTACAGCGCGATAGCAGTTTTGTTCGTGTTCCCATCCAAAAGAGTATGATTGTAGAACGAAATATTGAGGAGAAAGCAAAGGAAGCATCGGACTTTATATTTTCGTTACGCAAAAAACGTATGGAGTTTATGACCATTGATGTAGACCATCCATTTGATGGCGAAGCGTTGAAATTAATGTTCGCCGAAATCAGTAGGCTTGAGAATGAGTACATCTCCCTATTCACAGGTAAATCGTATACTGAAACAGTATCAAAAACTATTCAATATACACCATCCAAGGCAGAGGGCGAATCGATTATTGCTTTAAGGTTTTCATCATCAAAAGGGATTGTGGCCTCCAATGATCTATCGGGAAATCCGATTCTTATTGAGATTGAGCCAGAATCAATTCCCGAATCCTATAGCGAATTCTTTAACACAATGGCAATCAATTCTGATAAAAACAAATTCGACCAAATTTATTACAGAATTCCAGTTAACGCCTTGATAAAAATTACCGATGGTAAAACAGAACTGGCCAGCAAACGATTGCTCATATACCAGTATGGCCCAACCGCAAAACTACCTGCTAAGCATTTGATGATAAGGAAATAGAACTACTTAGGGAGTTTACTGACAAATTTCGAATAGAAAACCTCCCAAGTTTCAGACTTGTACCTATCCTCGGCAATAAACACAAGAATTGGCTCAAATTGCTCAGGAGACAAATAACCTGCAAGAGTAGTTATTGGCGAACTTGATGAATCGAGGAATGCAACTGAAGGATACGATAATTTACCTTGCAATAGCGCTATAGCAAAATCGTGGGCCGATCTCTGTCCCTGATTTCTATTCTTAAAAACCTGGCCTTTAAAGGTTATCTCCTTTGTACCTTCGGCATTAAGCTTCACAGGGTAAAAATTCTCGGTTAAATATTTTGCAATAAATGGATTGCTGAAAGTATTCTTGTCCATCACTTTACACCATCCACACCAGTCAGTATAAACATCAATAAATATTTTTTTAGGCTGCTTAGAATTCAACTCCAAGGCTTCTTCGAGTGTGTACCATTTAATTGACGATGTATCCTGTGCATTCGTTGTAAATGATAACAATACAAAAGCAGAAATTAGTAGGCAAAATTTTCTCATAGTTCGTATTTATTGATAGGCAAATGTACATATAATAATAAAACGCAAAAGTCGTTCCGAAGTTCTTTACGTTAAATAAATTCATCAACATAACACATTATCACTCTTTAACTTTGGAATTACAATTCATAAGCAAAGAGCGATTTTAAATTAAACTTTTAAACCTTTTTGCCGTAAAACATCTAAAAAGTGTTAGGTATTTTATTTTTTATGGTATAACTTTGACGTCATATTAATGTCCAATTTTTAAATAACTGCAGCTATGCAAAATCTCGATTGGAAAAATCTACCGTTTGGTTACGTAAAAACCAATTATAATGTACGTTGCACATACAAGGATGGCAAATGGGGCAACCTTGAGGTGTCGGATTCAGAGTACATCAATATTCACATGGCCGCTACTGCATTCACTACGGCCAGGAAGCCTTTGAAGG
>WBUV01000397.1 GCA_008933525.1 Bacteroidales bacterium
GCTAGTGGTAACGTGATAAATGCCTTCGTAAAAGCCTTGAACTCCTTTAATGGCATCTAAACAAACATTCAGAACAGATTTATCCTTCAGATTTTGCATATCAAACCCAATAACCTTTTCTCGGCTGGACTTTAGTATCTCAATAAATCTATCGTTACAGTCTATTATGATTGCATTATTATCGAACTGAAAAATCCCCACCGGCGATTTCTCAAAAAGCAACCGATACTTCTGCTCTAAATTTTGATTGGCTTTTTTGAAGTTATCCTTGTTATCGAATGTCGAATTATTATTCATATGCCTAGTTTTCAAAAAATTGAGACAAAATCTCACTTGATGAAGTTAAGGCATATTCAAATTAAAAGCAAGTTTTATAACGAATATGTTAAAACACAGCACTTGCAATCCTAGCAATATTGTCGGATTTGCCCATAGTGTAAAAATGTATTGCAGGCACATTGGCACTCTTTAGTTCCTTTGCCTGATTAATTGCCCACTCTATGCCCAATTCGTACACCTCACGGTTGGTTTCACATTTCTCAACAGCACTTACTAGTTCCTGCGGAATTTGAACACCAAATACTTTGGGCAACAAACTAATATGCTCCTTTATTGATATTGGCTTAACTCCAGGAATTATTGGCACTTTGATACCAGCATTCCTACAACTTTCAACAAATTTGAAATACTTAGAATTATCAAAGAAGAGCTGAGTAACAATGTAACTTGCGCCAGCATCGACCTTTGCCTTTAAATGCTTAATATCCGATTCAAAATTGGGTGACTCAGGATGCTTCTCTGGATAACCAGCAACTCCAATACAGAACTCTGTTTGCTTAGGAGTTTCCATTAGGTTCTCAAGGTAGATGCCCTTATTCAACTTCTCCACCTGACGCACCAAATCCACAGCATACCTATGTCCTCCCCTCTTGGGTTCGAATTTTCCGGTTATCTTATCGGCGTCGCCACGGACAACCAAAACATTCTGTATCCCAAGGAAGTCCAAATCGATAAGCGCATCCTCGGTTTCGTGAGAATCGAAACCACCACAGATGAGATGAGGAACAACATCAATTTTGTATCGCTGCTGAATTGCTGCCGAAAGGCCAACTGTACCGGGTCTACGGCGAACTTTCACTGGTTCAACACCACCAAAAGGGTCGGGTCGGTAAACGACCTCTTCCTTGTGATACGTGATATTTATGTAAGCGGGATTGAATTCAACCAACTTATCGATGCTATCGAAAATAGTTTGAATATTATGACCCTTCAGCGGAGGTAGCAATTCAAACGAGAATAAGGTTGATTTCGAATCTTTTAGTATGTTAATTACTTTCATTTCGTGTAAGATTAATCGTAAATCAAAAAAAGCAAAATAGATTCCTGCTTACGCAGGAATGCAGAAACTGCTTTACCTATAGGCTAAATACGTTGGAATAAACTTCTCAACCTCCTCAACGCTCAGCTCTAGACGATGAGCATAATCGCGAACCTGTTCCTGGGACACTTTCCCCACTGTAAAGTACTTGGATTCGGGATGAGAGAAATAGTAACCCGCAACCGACGCACCCGGGCTCATTGCGAGGTTCTCGGTTAAGGTCATTCCTGTGTTTTGCGTTACATTGAGCAAATCGAAAATAAACTGTTTGCCACGATGATCGGGGCAAGCAGGATAACCCGGTGCGGGACGAATGCCGCTGTAACGCTCCGACAGAATCTGCTGCAAGGTTAAATCCTCGGCTGGGCTGTAAGCCCATATCTTGCTACGAACCTTTTGGTGCAATAATTCTGCAAAGGCCTCAGCAAGCCTATCGGCAATAATTTTTACCATTATCGCCTTAAAATCGTCGCCGGCGGAACGGTACTTTTCAGCCAACTCATCGGCTCCGTGCCCAACTGTAACTGCAAAGCATCCAACCCAATCGTTATTTGCGCCAATAGGTGCAATAAAATCGGATAAACAGAGGTTTGGCACGCCATCGTCCTTCTTCTCCTGATTACGCAGTTGGAAAAATTGGGACTTTATCTCCTTTCTCGATTCATCAGAAAAGATAAAAATATCATCGCCGCTTGCTGCTGCTGGAAAAACTCCAACAACACCCGAGGCCTTTAGCAATTTCCCCTCAACAATCTCATCGAGTAAAGCATTTGCCTCATCGAACAAACGCTTTGCCTCCGATCCTTTTAACGGGTCGTTGAATATCTCGGGGTATTTACCATTGATATCCCACGAAAAGAAATAGAAAGTCCAATCGATATACTCTCTTATCTCTTTCAAAGAGTAATTATCAAACCTGATAATTCCAGTTTGCTTAGGAACTGGTGGATTATACGCGTTCCAATTCAATTTCAAGGAATTGCGACGAGCATCATCCACCGAAATCAAAGATATATTTCTAGCGCTATAGGTTTCTCGCAACTTAGCGTAATTATCTTTAACCTGATTAATGTATGCGGGACGCTTTTCGTCACTCAAAAGATTAGCCACAACTCCGCTGGCCTGCGATGCATCCTTTACGTGAACCACAGCCCCAGAATAGCCAGTATCAATCCGCAGCGCAGTATGCAACTCCGATGTGGTTGCTCCGCCAATAAGAACCGGAATTTTAATATTATTGCGTTCCAATTCCCTAACCACGTGGGCCATTTCGTCGAGCGAGGGAGTTATAAGTCCACTCAATCCCAAAATATCGGCTTTATTCTTCACAATTTCCTCAATAATTCTCTCCACTGGAACCATTACTCCCAAATCGATAATTCGGTAACCGTTACAGGCCAACACAACACCCACAATATTTTTTCCGATATCGTGAACATCGCCCTTGACAGTGGCAAGCACAATTGTGCCTTTCTGCGCTTGGTTTTGCTCAAGTTCAGCAGTGCCATTCAGGTAAGGTTCAAGAACTGCCACAGCAGCCTTCATTACCCTTGCGCTTTTCACAACCTGAGGAAGAAACATTTTTCCTGAGCCAAATAGATTGCCAACTTCGGCCATTCCGTCCATCAAAGGGCCTTCAATCACGCTAATTGCAGAGCCCAAATTACGATATGCCTCGTTGGTATCGTCAACTATAAAATCGGTAATTCCCTTTACAAGTGAGTGCTGCAAACGTTTAGCCACCGGCTCGTTACGCCACTCCTGAATTTTATGTTCCTCAACTTTTTCCTGCGAGATATTTTGAGCAAATGCAAGCAAACGCTCAGTTGCATCGCGCCTACGGTTTAAAACTAAATCCTCAGTCAACCGCAACAAATCGGGCTCAATTTCCGAGTAAACCTGCAAAAGCGATGGATTTACAATGCCCATATCCATTCCCGCATTTATGGCATGATACAGAAAAACTGAGTGTATGGCCTCGCGAATGGCATTATTC
>WBUV01000398.1 GCA_008933525.1 Bacteroidales bacterium
ATATACAACCTCGTTTAATATTATTGGAACAACAAATGAGAATAGAATAATAGGAATTGTAAGCCCTAATTTTTTGAACGGGAAACGTGCCCGTGGGTAAAAAATCATTGTTAGAGCAATGTACATCGAAGCAATAATCAACGATGCATAGGTTGGCATCTTGGAGGTAAAAGTCAAGAATAGAACAAGAAATACAAGGTGTATCAAGAAGTAAAAAACGGGCAAAATTGATTTGTCAGGATTAGGAACCAATCTAATGTTATTTATATCGCCAATACTCCAATCGGTTCGCTTAATTTTTCGACCAATGGAGTAGCCCAAAATAACCGCTAAAAAGCCAAAAAGAAGATACAAACCACCCACTCCTATTACTGGCCAATAATTTGGAGTTGGACTAAAATTGTCGGTATTAATCTTGAAAACCGATAGGTACAAATCGTAAATACTGGAGCCGTACATCATAAACAACCGGGTAATTTTGAAAACTGGCACAGTAAGTACAGCCAAACCGCCACCGAGCATCAAGCCCCACAAATTTGCGCCAAGCAGTAAAACTCCCAACTCCATAAAAACACCCTCAAGCATTATTCCTATCATCGGCGTTACTATAACAGCACTGGGCGATACCGATTTAAGCATTGCACAAACCAGTGCTGCACGCCAGTACAAGCCACGCTGTGGCTCCTTTATCGATATTGCTGTCATAATCATTACCCCAGCAAAAGAGAGCAGTGTGCCAGCAATTAACGGTAGCATAAGATTATGCAAAACGCTACCCAAAATAATCTCCAACGAACCCCAGAATGTTCCAACAACAACTGCTTTTTGCCAAATGGGAGATAAAGTATGGTTTTTATTGCTTGTCATTAACCACAGGAGTGTTTTTGCTATTCACAATAATCAAATAATCGATAGCCAGCATAAATAGAAGGAAAAACTCAATATCCTGAAAACCAATAATATTCATCACGATGGTTGCAAGCATAACTATCAGGGTAATTTTTCGGTATTTATCTACACTGCTCAAGTTGATTTTATTTCTTAAGTAGAACCTTACCCTATGCCATACAAATGGGATAAATGATAGATAGAAAAACACCAAACCAACCTTGTAGTTAACCAACCTAACAAGTCCTGCAACTATTAAAAGTCCTACAGTAAAAAGGATTAATTTACGCTCCGAGAATTTTTTTTCAGCCATCACATTAAACTAAACTGTTATAAAGAATCAAAAAACGGTACTAAAATTGTTAGCAATGATATAAAAAAAAAGCTTGCCATAAATAGCTATATTTGATGTTTAATTGTTAATAGACAGATAAAATCATCGTATAATGAAGAAATTTACAACACTCTACCTATCGATAATCATTTCGTTATCAGCATATTCACAGCGATTAATACCTAACAAAGAGATAACCACCAACGAACTCTATTATCACGTAAGTATTTTGGCTTCAGACACTCTTCAGGGTCGATACCCTGGAACAACGTACGATAAAATTGCTGCAAAATACATTAAGGACCAACTCACCTCATATAACCTTAAGCTGCTCGGCAATAAAGGTTATCAGTTTTTCACCATTGAAAAACCCTCGCAAAAGCGTTTCGAAAATACTCACCTGATGATAGATGGCAAAAGGCTAACCTACGGTATCGATTACACCACATTGCCCTCTAGGGGAAGCGATTCGCTTTGCAACAATGCAATTTTTGTTGGGTTTGGCAATAGCAATGACTATAAAAATGTAGATGTAAAACGTAAATGGGCTGTATTCTTTAAGAACGATGACACGTCGAAAAATGAAAACGAAATGGAACTTTTCGATTTTCGAAAAATTGATATTGCCAAGGAACAAAGCGCCGCTGGCATAATCATTTTAGATGATGACGACAAGAACAACGCTATTTCGCTGGAAAATACTACCAAGGATTATGGGATGCCGATTTTTATCCTTAACAAAAAATCATCGGAAAATCTTTTAAAAAGTTTGGGTGATATCCCATCAGTTAAACAATACATAAAATCAGGAAACCAAAATATCTACCAAAAACTCCCCGTAACAATATGCGGAAAGGTTGGTAAATCGTTCGACGAGATAAACACTCAGAATGTTGTTGCCATACTCCCAGGTTCAGACCCTAAACTGGCCGATGAGTACATTGTGATTGGTGGTCATTACGACCATTTGGGATTAGGTGGAAAGAATGCAAATAGCAGAATGCCCGATACTGTTGCCGTTCATAATGGTGCCGATGATAACGCCTCTGGAATATCCTCAATTCTTGAAATTGCACAGAAATTCGCCTCAGAACGCAAAAATATCAAGCGCAGTATTGTTTTCATAGCATTTGGAGCAGAGGAAATGGGGCTAGTCGGCTCGCAGCGCTTTGTGGAGTCCGAAATAATTCCCGTTTCAAACATCAAGGCAATGATTAACCTTGATATGGTTGGACGATTAGTTGAGAATAAACTGGAAATAAGCGGTACAAAAACGGCGGTTCAATCGGAGCAGATTCTTAATGAACTCAACGCTGATAGTACTTTTAAACTGGGACTTACACCAAGCGGATTTGGTCCATCGGACCACGCATCGTTCTACGCCAAGAATATTCCTGTATTTTTCATCACCACTGGAATTCATTTAGATTACCATACGCCGTTGGACGATATTGATAAAATCAACGCCGAGGGTATGCAAAAAGTAACCGATTATACCTACAAGTTGGCCCACAAACTTGCCAATATGGATAGTTCACTAACTTTTACAAAGTCCGGAACTAGAATGATGCCATCGCGAAACAGCGGCAAACTTAAAGTAACCTTGGGCATCATTCCTGATGTTAGCGGCTCATCAACAAATGGGCTTAAAGCCATTGGTGTTAACGACGATAAGCCTGCGGCTAAGGCAGGAATGAAAAATGGCGATATTATTGTCTCAATAAACGGCAAGCCCGTAACCAACATTAACGACTATATGGAAAGATTATCGGAATTAAAGCCCGATACGACGGTCACAGTTGTTGTTGTAAGGAATAACGAGAAAGTAACCTTGACGGTTAATCTATAGTTACTTGGTGATTGAGTGAATGAGTTATTGAGTGATTATGTTTATTACAATTATTATATTCCCTAACTTTTAACTAAACATCTATGTTAAAACGAGTTTTACTTTGGATTTTTGCTGTTGTAATTACACTTTCAGCCGCCGTTTTTCAGCGTTTAACAGGTCCAACCCACCCAAAACGTGTAGAGTACAAGATTGAAGACTCAACCTATAAGGTTAAATTACCCCGTAGCGGAGAAAGTACAATGGATTGTATTGTATCGTTATTATTGCCCGATACAGCAAATGCAACGCTATACTTT
>WBUV01000399.1 GCA_008933525.1 Bacteroidales bacterium
TTATAAGCCAGCGCGATAAAAATTTACTGTTCGCGTTAAATAGTTGCTTATTCTTTATAATGAATGATTGTTTCCATTTGGGGTAAAGCATGAATTCTTCTTTGGGAATATCAATATCAAAATAATCTGCCCAAATTGGGAACCCAGGTAAATCGCCTTTAATATTCTGAATAAATTCGTTCCAAAGTTCAATGATAGACTCTTCGCTTTTGCTGATCTTATATTTACGTGAATTCGTCAAATCCTGACTTATAACCGATAGCGCATTGGATACTTTATATTTCTCGGGTTTTACAGGCAAAAACGGAAGATCTCCAATGTCTTTTCGAACGCAAGCAATAAATACCCTTTCGCGATGCTGCGGTACACCCAAATAGTGAGGACTGTAAATTATTGGTTCTGGCGATACATTATAGCCCAAATGCTTTAGGTTGTAATGTATAATCTTCCATGTGTTGCCGCCATCGTGACCGGCAAGATTTCTAACATTTTCGAGCAGTATGTATTTTGGGTTATGATGCTTTACTATACGAAGGATATCAAAAAAAAGCGTGCCCCTTGAGTCGTGTATTCCTTTCCTATTACCTGCTTTTGAGAACGATTGGCAAGGGAAACCTCCGCAAAGCAAATCGTGCTCAGGTATTGTTTTTTCATCAACTTCAGTAATATCTCCGTAAGGCTCTATGCCAAAGTTATCGAAGTAAACCATACGGCAATCGGGGTCGATATCCGAAGCAAAAACACACTCGCCACCTAATTGGCTCAATGCTAGATGAAAACCGCCTATTCCACAAAATAAATCTACGAATTTGAAATCTTTCATGGTTTAAATATAGCGAAAGCCTGATATATTATAAAAAAGCAATAACAGATTTAAATGTAATTTAAGATAATTTATTAACGGTTGTTACTTAAGGAACCTTTATCTTATAGGTTTTTCGTAAAATACAGGTGTTTCCATAAAGAGTAACAAATTTGTATTCAAATAGTAGTTCCTTACTAACATTAGTACCCTTTGGAATTGCAATTGAGTATACTCCCTTGCCTAATTCGGTAGGTATTGGCACTGCCTTTTCTTTACCTTCGAAATTAGTTATCAGATAATATTTTATCCTTGAACTAACGCTTGGAACCGATAGTTCAATAAGATATGTTCCATTACGTTGAATGTTGTTTTTACCTGTAATAGTTATTTCGGGTGCTTCTTTTAATTTTCCAGTTTCGTCGTATTCTTTTAGTCCCATTTGAGGTCTTCCTCGTTTATAAATTGCTTTGGACATTAGAACACCATTCGTATGGTATTTTTTAACTACTCCATCGGTCTTTCCCTTTGCAACTGGCGATTCTTTGTATAAATTTCCAGACTTATAGTACTCCTTGATAATTCCATTCACGTATCCATTTTCGATAGGAGTTACCCTATGGAGGCTGCCGTCGCTATAGTATTCTTTTCTCAATCCATGTGGTTTTGAGTTTAGGTAAGGTGTTTCAACCATTAGAATACTTTGATGAGAATATCGTTTCTCAACTCCTTTATCATAATCGCCTTCCAAAACAGTCCAGGGTTTTCCTAGCTCGTGTTTACTTTTATTCTTCACGCAACCAGTTAAGCTTAAAAGGGCCAATGAAAATACAAGAAATCTCATTTTTAATACATTTAAAATTTGAACAAATATTTTATAGCCTCTCCGAACTCTTGGCTCCAGAACCATTCAGCATGACGACCATCGGGGGCAATTTTTGTTTTCATGTAGTACTCGTCGTCGAACCCCGATTTTTTAAGTAGTTCCAATGTTTTGTTCAAATCGGTAATCATCTGTTCTCCTTCTTTTTCGCCAGCCAAAAAGTAAAGATGTTGAATCTTTTTCCGCTTATACTTTTGAAGATAAATATTGAGTTTGGGTGCAATCCATATTGATGGTGAAAAAATAGCTGCTTTACCAAAAACATCAGGATATTCAAGCGCTGCGTACAGCGAAATTAATCCACCCATTGAACTGCCAATTATTGCTGTGTTTTCTCTATCGGAACGTGTTCGGTAGTGTCTGTCGATAAATGGTTTAAGAGTGTTTACAATGAATTTTACATACTTATCGCCTTCGCTGTCTAATCCTAGCGAATCGTTTTTCCATGGCAGGTACTCTTTTACCCTTTCCTTATCATCGTTGTAAATTCCTACAACAATAGCAGAGAATCCATTGTAGGTATGAAGGCTGTCGAGTATTTCGTCTACCTTCCATTCTCCAGCAAAAGATGTTGCATTGTCGAAAATATTCTGCCCATCGTGCATGTAAATTACGGGGAATAAACCTCCTGTAGAGTAGTTTGGTGGTAGGTAAAGTCTGATTGTGCGCTTACGGTTTAACTGAGGAATTTCGAATATTGTGGGTAAAAATCGGACGCTTTTGCTGGCGGTTGATGCCATTTGCTTTTTCGGAACGAAATCGCGCCAAGTTTTAATGTTTAAGTAAACGGTATCGCTTGTACCTTTTGCAAAGTACCTATTCCCAATATCTGTTCCATCTGCGTTGATTTCAACACTCCGCCAACTTCCTCGGCAAATCTTGAATTCAAATGTGTCGCGTGTGGGCTCTAGGGTCAAATATCTACGGCCACTTTTGTCAATGTTAAAAGCATATTCAATGTCGTGAGGATTCCATGAATTTAACGACGATGCCATAAAAAATGTATCAGTTGGGGGAGTATTCAATGGTAGTGAATCCAGCACAAATGCAACTTGCGAATAAGTATTTATTGCTAAAACAGATGCAATAGCAACCAATATGAATCTTTTGAACATCATTATTCCGTTAGAATTATTCACTCAAAGATACTAATTCGACAAATAAACGGAACTGAAAATTTGAATATACTTGTAAAAACCCAATTACACCATTATATTTGCGAAGTTTTTTTCTATTTACGAGTTTCTGCGGCCCCATAGTTCAGCTGAATAGAACGTCAGATTCCGGTTCTGAAGGTCGGGGGTTTGAATCCCTCTGGGGTCACAAGAATGGTCAATCCAACCAGATTGACCATTCTTATTTGGAAGAATTCCGATAACCGCTAACCGCCGGAGGGATCATGGAGCGGAGCGGAACTAATCCCTCTGGCGGTTAGCAATATCTAGTTTATTTTACTAGGCTTTAGTTCCCTTAAACCCTTTATGTCATAAACAGCCAAACTATCTAACTGAAAAACAAATTTTTTTTTTAGGATGTCCATAGTAACTCTATCCAATGAATTCATTTTTGTTGAGTTTGTGATCAAGTATTTTGCACCTAAATTGCTATATTTTATATAATCATCTAAAGAATTAAATTCACAATTATAAAGTGTCCATCCTTTTAAGTTCAGCAATGCTATAG
>WBUV01000400.1 GCA_008933525.1 Bacteroidales bacterium
GTCTAGATAAATCAAAATTGATGATTCTTTTAGACCATCAACCCTACAATTTAAATGAAGCAAAGGAGAGCGGTATTGATTTACAGCTATCAGGACATACGCATCACGGACAGATGTGGCCATTCAATTACGCTACACAAGGGATATTTGAGGTGAGTAGAGGGTATCATATTAAAGGTAATACTCATTACTACGTTTCTACAGGTTTTGGAACCTGGGGGCCACGAGTTAGAATTGGCAATAGACCTGAGATTGTGGTGATTGAGGTGAAGCAATGAAATTTGACAATGAGGTAATTAGATAATAAGAAATTGAGTTAATAAGTTAATGAGAGATTAAGGAAATACGATGATTTACCAAATTACTTAATATCTTAATAACCCAACTACCCAGTTCCCCTATCAACCAGCACTGTTAATAACTTATATCAATAATTATCAACACATTACATCTTAAGCATCAAAATTAATTATTATCGTAAAGGTTAATGATTATTTTTGTGATTGTAAAAGTTGATTAATGGAGAATTTTATTGTATCGGCTCGGAAATACCGCCCGGCAACGTTCAAAAGCGTTGTGGGTCAATCTACTTTAACCACTACACTAAAGAACGCCATTCAGCGTAAGCAGTTGGCGCAAGCCTACCTATTCTGTGGGCCTCGTGGAGTTGGTAAAACAACCTGTGCGCGTATTTTTGCCAAAACAATAAACTGCCAGAATCTAACATCAGAGCTGGAGGCTTGCAACGAGTGCGAGAGCTGCGTATCGTTCAACACCAACCGTTCATACAATATCCACGAGCTCGATGCTGCTTCGAACAACTCCGTTGAAGGAATCCGTAAGTTGATTGAGCAGGTACGTATCCCCCCGCAAATTGGAAAGTACAGCGTGTATATCATCGACGAGGTTCACATGTTGTCGCAGAGCGCTTTCAACGCTTTCCTAAAAACTTTGGAAGAACCACCTGCACACGCCATTTTTATAATGGCTACAACCGAGAAACACAAGATTCTTCCTACAATTCTTTCGCGTTGCCAGATATTCGACTTTAACCGTATTAAGGTTGAGGATACTGTTAAGTACCTTGAATACATAGCACAAACCGAAAAGGTTGAGTACGAGGTGGAAGCACTCAATGTTATCGCCCAAAAGGCTGATGGTGCGATGCGCGATGCCCTTTCAATTTTCGACCAAGTAGTTAGTTTCAGCGATAATCATATCACTTATAATAAGGTAATTGAAAACCTAAACGTACTCGATTACCAGTATTACTTTAAATTAACTGAGAATTTCCTAAAAGGCGAGATGGCCGATTCGTTAAGAATACTTGACGAATTGCTATCTAAAGGATTCGATGCGCAGCAATTCGTAACTGGGTTAAGCCTACATATACGTAATATTCTTGTTTGCAAAGACCCGCAAACCATTCAACTGCTTGAGGTTGGTGCTGCAATTGCAGAAAAGTATAAACAAATGGCCGCACAGTGCCCTCCCGATTTTCTGGTTGGTGCATTACAACTATCCAACGTGTTCGATGTAAGTTTTAGGCAGAGTCCAAACCAACGCCTACACGTTGAACTGTTGCTGATCAGACTTTGCGGTTTGAATCAGGAAAAAAAAAAATCTGACAGCCTAGATTTCATTTCCGACAATCCTTACGAGGTTTTCTCTGCACCAAAAGTGCAGCCTAACGCAACACCCACTGCTGCCCAAGTGGTACAAAAAATGCAAGTGCAATCACCTGCAACTGAGCAGCCCGCAGCAACCCGTAAACCGATGCCCAAAACAACATCGCTAAAGGGTATTATGAGTGGTAACTATCAGGCTCCTCAAAAGGAAGCAGATAAGGTTACAGAAGCATCACCCACAAAAACTGAGCACACATCCATTACAGAGAACAAACCTTTCAATCATAGTGATTTAGTTAATGTATGGAATAGCTATGCCGAGATTATTAAAACCGAAAAGCCTGGTCAATTCAGCCTAATGCAAAACTATTCCCCATTACTGCTTGAAAACAATAGGGTTTTAGTAAAGTTTGAAGGCCAAATTCAGATAGAACTTTTTCAGGAGATAAAATTAGATTTGCTGGTTCATCTTAAAAGGAATTTAAGAAACCTAACAATTGAAATTGTTGAGGAAATTGAAGTAACAGAAGGCCCTCAAAAAAACAGATTATTTACTGCCGACGATAAACTTAAATTTCTGATTGAGCAAAACCCTGCTCTACTTAGGATGAAACAACAACTGAATCTGGATTTTAGTTAATTTTTTTTATTCTTCTAGTTGCTTTGTGAATTCCGTTGAGTGCCTTTGTGGTTAATTCTATTATTATTCACTCTTTTATTAAAATTCCTTTAATCGCTAAACAAAACAAATATCTATATTGTTAATACAATAACATTAACTAAATTTGTAATAGTACAATTAATTTGAAAAACTAAAACTTTATAGATATGAATAAAAAAGTTGAAAAAGCTATTAATGAGCAGATTAATGCTGAATTATGGTCAGCGTATCTTTACCTTTCAATGTCGGCACACTTTGCAAACGAAGGTTTAAACGGCATCGCTAACTGGTTCCGTATTCAGTGGCAAGAGGAAACAACCCACGCGATGAAATTTTTCGATTACCTAATTGCTCGTGGCGGTAAACCCGAGTTAAAACCAATTAAGGCCGTTGAAACTAAGTGGAACAGCCCATTGCACGCCTTTGAGGAAACCTTAAAGCACGAGAAAGTTGTTACATCGCTTATCAATAACATAATGGATGTTGCCATAGAGGAGAAAGACCACGCAACTAAAGGATTTCTACAATGGTTTGTTGATGAGCAAGTTGAGGAGGAAGCTAATGCTCAGGAAATTATCGATACATTAAAGTTAATTAAAGGCGAAGGAAACGGTTTGTTTATGATTGACCGTGAGATGAAGCAACGTACCTTTGTTGACGAAACTGCTGGTGCAGAGTAATTTCTTAGTTACAAAATATTAAGGGAGCATTCGCTCCCTTTTTTTTTAACAAAATCCCCCCCCCCGAGTTGTAAATCGGAACTATTGACATTAAACATCTTGTTGATATTCATTTTACAATTATCACTCTACATTTTTCATTAAACTTCCTACTTCAATCTTCCTGCTACCAACTCCTGTTAATTCTTTTTAGCTTAATATTTGCCTTTTCTCTGACAAATAGAAAAAAAACGGTTAAATTTGTTGGCTTTAAACAAAATAATTTATAGTAAAATGGGAATTAATAAATTTTTCGCAAAACTTTTTGGAACAAAGTCTGACCGCGATTTACGAGAATTGATGCCAATTCTTGATAAGATAAAAGAGGTTTACCCCAAATACACAACCCTATC
>WBUV01000401.1 GCA_008933525.1 Bacteroidales bacterium
TTCTCATCCTTTTGGGTGACTTTTGCAACTTTTCCCTTGATAAAGCTAACGCCCATTCCTTTTGATTGCTGAAAAAACTCCTCGTAGCCTTTGCCAAATGCTCTGATATCCATATAGTAGATTGTGCTATCGGCCATTGGCAGTGCGCCCATTAGCAGTTGGGCTTGTTTTATTGAGTACATACAGCAAATCTGTGAGCAAATTGGGTTGTTGGCACACTCGGTGCTACAGCCCATTGCATTTTCGAGACTTGAATCGCGTGAGCCTGTACAAAGAATGTATGCAATTTTATCGGGTACTTTACCGTCGCTAGGCCTAAGAACGCCGTTGAAGGGACGGGTAGGGGCAATTAGCCTATCCATTTGCATTGCATCAATAACGTTGGGATATTTTCCATAGCCGTACTGTGGCTTGTTTTCAGGTTTGAATAGTTTGAAACCTGTTGATACAATTACCGATTTTGCATCGGTAATAATCTGCTCATCCTTTTGCGAAAAGTCGATAGCCTCGGCAGGACAAGCCGAAATACACTGATGACACTCGCGACAGTTACTGCAATCTAAACAGCGTTCTGCGCTAAGTTTTACTTCCTCCTCGGTAAATGTTTTTTCAACATCGTCGAAATCCTTCACTCTTTCAGTTGCTGGACGGTATGTATCGTGAACAGGGTTTGTAAGTTTGATATTATCTATGCTTAAAACCTTGGTTTTATCAACAGCAGGGAGTTTATCTCCAAACTCAAAATTATCAGGATTTAAACCGTTAAGGTACTTATCGATGTAGAATGCAGCCTGTTTGCCTTGTCCTGCTGCTTCAATAATGGTAGTTGCTCCTGTAGCACCATCGCCTCCAGCAAATATGTGTGGTGTAGCGGTTTGTAAGGTTTTATCGTTAACCTTTATTGTTCCACCTTTCTTCAACTCTAATTCATTACCAAAGATTGAAGTAGAAGGTTGTAAGCCTATTGCTTCAACCACAAAATCTACATCCTCGATATATTCTGAACCTTCAACCTGAACAGGACTGCGACGGCCACTGGTGTCGGGCTTATCGAGTTTCATTTTGATAAGTTGAACCTTGGTTAGTTTCCCATTTTCGCCAATAAATTTTACTGGGTTGCGTAGAATCATTATTTCAACACCTTCCTCCTCGGCTTCCATAATTTCGGGAGCAAAGCAAGGCATCTCCTCGCGGCTGCGACGGTAAACCACAATTACCTTTGATGCACCAAGTCTAAGTGCTGTACGCGATGCATCAATGGCAGTATTTCCGCCTCCGAAAACCATTACTTTTTTACCGGCAAGGTTATCTTTTTCGCCAATATTGGCCTTGCGAAGAAAATCCAAGCACGAAACAACCCCTTTTAAATCGGAGCCCTCAATGTTGAATTTACTGCTTTGATGCGTTCCTACTGAAACGAATACTGCATCGAACCCATCTTCCTTAAGTTTTGAAATGTTCTCAATTCGTTTGTTTACCTCAATTTCCACACCCAATGAGGTGATATTTTGAATATCGCGTTCAACAATTTTTTTCGGAAGTCTATACTCTGGAAGTGTTAACATTAACATACCGCCTGCTTTGGGCGCGGCTTCGAATATTTTAACCGAATGTCCTTTTAATGCTAAATGATATGCTGCTGTTAACCCCGCAGGTCCAGAACCAACAATTGCAACACGTTTACCCGTGCTTGGTTTTGCATCCTTAGTTGGTGCTTGTGGGTATTTTTTGTAGTAATCCTCAGCAAAGAAGCGTTTTATTCTACGAATATCAACAGGAGCCTCAAGGCTGCTGCGTGTACATTCGTTTTGACAAGGTGCGTAGCAGGCTCTGCCTAAACTTCCCGGAATAGGAATATCCTCTAAGTGAAGATTCATTGCATCCTCGTACTGCCCGTTGCGAACAAGCGAAATGTAGCCGTAAGGCTTAACTCCTCCTGGACATTTATTTATACAGGGAGCCGATTCGCCTTGACGTTCGATGGATGCAATTCTTGGATTCGCAAGGCTAAATGGGATATATGCCACTTTTCGACCGGCTAAACGGGCGTTATAGTCATCGGGGCGAACCTCGGGGCAAGCAAATTCGCATTCCTGACAGCCTGTGCAAACTTCGGGCTTTACAAATCGCGCCTTGCGGTTTATGTTGATTTTGAAACTCGTATTGTCTTTATCTATTGACCCAATTTGGCTGTTAAGCATCAATGTAATGTTTGGATGCCTAGCCGTTTCGGACATTTTGGGTGTTGTAATACACGCAGCGCAGTCGAGTGTTGGGAAAACCTTGCTTAGTTGTATCATTTTGCCACCAATGGACAGCTCTTTCTCAACCAGAAGAACCTTGTAGTCCATATCTGCGAGGCTAAGAGCAGCTTCCTGTCCGGCTATTCCTCCGCCCACAACTAGGGCGTCGTATTTTTTGTTATTTTCTGACATTGATTAAGATTTAAAATAAATCTTTATTTCCCTTTGTGAAACTTTGTTTGGACTTAGTGTTCTTAGTGATTAAATCTTTAACCACTAAGTGGCACAACGGATTTAACTTGGATTGTATTTTTCAGTTCCAAGACTTCCCAATTCGGAAAGTATCTTTGAGAAGTTTCCCATATGGCTTACAAAAGGCTCGGCACAAACAGAGCATAGTGCAGCCATTCTGATTCGTTTGGGGTTGATGTTTTTTGCCTTCATCATTTTTTGCGATTCCACAATGATTGTGTTGGTATGCTCGGCGCATTTAGGGCTGTAGGAGCACTCGTGTCCATCGGCAGCAATAAATACACCATCGAAACCCTTTTCGAAAGCTCGCATAATCCATCGTGGTTTAATGCCCGATGAGCAGGGCAGACTAATTACGTAAACCCTTGGTGAGTAGTGTAGTTTACGTAATCCGGCTTGGTCGATTCCTGGGTCAGAAATTTTATCGGTGGAGAAGACCAGTATTTTTGGTGAGAAGTTTTCGGTTGGCATTGTGAACAGATTTTGAACGCTAAGGCGCAAAGTTGCTATGTAAACTTTGCGCCTTAGCGCCTTTGCGTTTAAATCATTATGCTTTCTTCAAGAATAAACGGCTGTAGCTATCTTCCTCAACTATGCCAAGGAACTCGTGCTCCATCTTTTGGCACCATTTAGGGATATCGTGCTTTGTTCCTTCGTCGGACGAAAGGATTTCCATAATTTCTCCCGATTCAATATCGCCAATGGCTTTTTTAGCGGCTAAAAGCGGACCAGGACAAGCGGTTCCACGTGCATCTACAGTTTGGTTTGCCTTTAGGTTTCTTAATTCTTCTGTTGTCATTGTAGTATTTGTTTGATGATTGATTTAAATTATTTGGTT
>WBUV01000402.1 GCA_008933525.1 Bacteroidales bacterium
AATAAGAATTATCATTAACGGTAAAAACCAACGGAACCATTTGTTGTAAGGTACCCTGGCGATGCTTAATACGCCTACCATTACACCCGATGTTGGAGTTATAAGGTTTGAGAATCCTCCACCTAGTTGATAAATAGTGACTGTGGCTTGGCGGCTAATTCCAATTAAATCGGAGAATTGCGACATTAGGGGTATTGTAAGGGCTGCCTTTGCGGAACCCGATGCAATAATGAAGTTCAGTAGAATGTAGAAAACATACATAATTGCAACGGACGTTACAGTTCCATAGCCTTTCATAGCCTCGGCGGAGTAATTAAGAAGCGAATCAATAATTCTTCCTTCCTCTAGAATTACAACAATTCCACTGGCCAAACCTACCACAAGTGCAGCAGACATAATGTCTTTTGCTCCTTCAATGAATAGGCGAGCCAATTGGTTGGCATTTTTGCCAAAAGCTATTCCTGCAAGTAACCCCATAACAAGGAACAGTGTTGCAATCTCCTTGATATACCAACCATATCCCATAACTCCAACAATGAGAAATAGAATTGTGAAAAGAAGTATGTTCACAATAAAAAGTTGAACTGAATGACGCATTGCGAGTATCCCAACTAAAATCCAGATTCCAGTAGCAATTGGAATTATAGGTGCAGAAATAGTGCTTTGACCAATAACCAAATGACTAATAGGGTAGAAGTATGAGAAAATCGCAAAAACAATTGCCAATCCTACAAATACACTCCATGCGCTTTTCCCTGCCTTGGTTTTTGTAGTGCCTTCTTCATTGGCTGCTTTATTCCGCCAGTATTCATCAATTTCGTAAACAGATGATAGTTTTGGATTTTTTTTAATCCTATTGGCATACCATAATACGTAACCAATTCCAACAGAGTTTATTACTAGCCAAATAACAAATCTATATTCAATGCCAGAAAAAAGTTGGACTCCCGATAGACCTTGTGCAATACCAATGGTAAAAGGATTTAGCAGTGCGCTTGCAAAGCCGAGTCCAGCGCCAAGGAAGCAAAGGCTTACCCCAACAATTGAGTCGTAGCCCATACTAATTGCCAATGGTACAAAAATTACCACAAAGGCTATTGTTTCTTCGCTCATTCCAATTACCGCTCCAAAGAAACTGAAGCAAATCATAATAAGCGCAATTACTAAGTTGTTAACGCCTATCAGTTTTAATGGCTTAAACCTTTCTATCCGTTTTGTAAAGTTGAGGAACGAGAAAATTGCTACGTCCAACGCTTTACTCTCATTGAGCAGCCAGAATGCACCACCAATCATTAGGATATAAAAGATGATATCGTAGGTGCGTTTCATTCCTTGGAAAATGGATGTGAATACCTGCCAGGTTTGTGGACTATTATCAACCTCGTGGAATGAGCCAGGTACAATTACGCTACGATCAATTCCGTTGATATTTTTAACCTCGCGGGCAAACTCTCCTCCAGGTACAAACCAGGTGAGCAATGCGGCAAATACTATAAGCGAAAAAATAATAACATAGGTATGCGGAAACTCACGTTTCTTCTTTTGCTGCTCCATAATTTTAAATTTTAAAGGCTAAAAATAGTGATTTCGGTTTAAATCCAAACTAATGGATATACAAATAAATGGGGTATTGCCCTTAATGTGGGTGATATTTGGTGTAAATTTGGAATGGATAGTTGGAGTATTGGAGTGTTGGATTGATGGATTGTTTTTTTGTCTTATTTTATCATTTACTTAATCTCTCAATTGCTCAATATCTGAATTACTCAATCCCCACTAACTAAGATTCATCCGCTCAATAATCAAAGGTAAATCGCTTGGCGTTATAATTCCAACCAAAGGACTATTGGGTTGACCGTTCTTAGTTACCAGTACTGCTTGGATGTATGTACCTCGCTTAATGGAATTCTTGAACATCCCCACAAGCGAGATTATATCAATATTTTCGCCAATTATGCAGTAGTCGGTTTTCTCTGTAAATGAAACCAATTCGGAGATTTTAGTACCATTGATATCAACCTTATTCTGTTTTTTGCTGGTTAGCCAGCGCGATATTGTTTTGGCGGTTATTAAACAGGTGATAGCACCTTTGTCGATTACCGGACAACGCATAATGTTTTTCTCCGAAAAAACGGTGAGCAACTCAAATATTGAGACTTCCGATGAAGTAAAGTATGGATTCTTTATCATCACCGACGACACCCTTGGTGGGTTATGTAGTAATGCATGAATATGTTTGATTTCTTTAATTACATCGTTATGTGGCTCTGCAATCACAAAGTTTTCGCGACGGGTATGAACTATTGCATTGCGGAGTTGCGAGAATTCTTTTAAATCCGATGCATACTGATTCACCACGGCATTTATACCTCTAGCTTTACGCAATAACTCTGCAAAATTGCTGTGGAATTCATCGTTGCAGATTGTTTTTAGTTTCTGCTCAATTTCGGAGAATAGTTCAATGAATAATTCGGAGTTAGGTTTTACTTCGGCCATTTTATTGCGTTTTAAACTTGGCTTAAAGGTATAAAATTGTTGGGAAAAAGAGGGATGAGATGAATTTAAAAGAAGTTAGATGAAGTTAAATGATTAGGATGGAGTTAAAAGAATGAATGTTGGGTTGCAACTTCCTCTAACTTCCGTTTATTCTTCCAGCCTCTCTTTCAGAAATAAAACTATTTCCTCCTCCTGCTCCGGATGGAACCACTTAATCTCATTATCTCTTGCCCACCAGGTTAGTTGGCGTTTGGCGTATCGGCGCGAGTTGCGTTTTATGAGTTCAATGGCTGTTTCGAGGCTATGTTTTTCATCGAAGTAGTCGAAAAGTTCCCTGTAGCCTACTGTGTTTAATGCGTTGAGGTGTTTAAGCGGATATAGTTGTTTTGCTTCATCGAGCAAACCTTGTTGAATCATTTCATCAACCCTTTGGTTGATTCGGTTGTAAAGTTCATCCCTGTCGCGGTTTAATCCAATTTTAATTGTTTGGAATGGCCTTTTTTTATTCGGATTTGTAAGGAACGATGTGTATGTTTTTCCTGTTTGCAAGCACACTTCGAGTCCTTTTAAAACCCGTTGAGGGTTTTTTAGGTCAACGGAGTTGTAGTATTCCGGGTCTAACAGTTTTAGTTGAGCGCGTAGACTTTCAATTCCATCGTTTTTTAGTTGTTCAAGCAGCGATTGGCGGAGCTCTGCATCGGGAGTTGGAAAATCATCGATTCCATTACAAAGCGCATCAATGTATAATCCCGAACCACCAACTAGCATTGCTGCGTTGTGAGTTTTGTATATATTACTTAGTAAACTAAGCGCATCAATCTCAAACATTC
>WBUV01000403.1 GCA_008933525.1 Bacteroidales bacterium
CTTCAATGTATTTAACCATAAAAAAATTATATTATGATAAACTTTGAAAAAATTGGCGATGTAATGGTAATATCTTTCACCAACGATAATAAGTTGAATGTTACCGTAACCCAAAAAATCAAAACCGAGATTATTAAACTCATTACCCCAAACTCCAAGGTTACTCTTAATTTGAATGGAATTAATTACATTGATAGTACTGGGTTTGGTATGATGTTATCAGTCCTAAGACACTGCAAAAACAACAACTCCGGGCTAAAACTCTGCAATATTACACCTGAGGTAATGGAGTTAATAAAGCTACTTCAACTTCAAAGCGTGTTTGATATTCGCGAAAGCGTTGACGATTGCTTAAAGAGTTTCTAAGAAAGTCTAACTAATACTTACTAAGGGTCTTCGAAATTCGGAGACCCTTGTTTTGCTTACAGAGCTAAACCAATTAAATCATAAGGTATCTATTTGTTTATAACCTTAAACCTAAGTTTATGAAGTTCAAAACCCTAATTTTAAGCATTTTATTAATCCTTTTCCCTTGGATTTCGAACTCGCAAAACACTCAAGATCCCGAGAAGTTTTTTGGTTTTAAGCCTGGAGCCGATTATCAACTATTCAATTACGAAAAGTTAATTGATTATCTATATTTAGTTGATAAGAGCAGCGGTATGGTTCAAATGGTTGAAATTGGGAAATCGCCAATGGGCAAGTCAATATACGCGCTGTTTATTTCATCGGAAGAAAACATTAAAAACCTTGAGAAACTTGCCGAAATAAACAAAAAACTGGCTCTCGATTACACCCTATCCGATACAGAACAGACGGAACTGGTTAAAACAGGAAAGGTTTTTGTGTTGGCAACTCTCACTATGCACTCATCGGAGGTTGGCCCAACCCAAGCACTTCCATTAATTGTTCATCAACTTATTACAGACAAATCCGAAGCAACAAAAAAAATACTCAATGATGTGGTTTATATGGCTACACCTTGCCACAACCCCGATGGTATGAATATGGTGGTTGATTACTACTACAAAACCAAAGGGACAAAGTTTGAGGGTTCATCGTACCCAGGGCTTTACCACAAATACATTGGGCACGATAACAACCGCGATTTTGTTACATTAACACAATCCGATACAAAGGCAATATCCGATTTGACCAGTACAAAATGGTTTCCTCAAGTAATGGTAGAAAAACATCAGATGGGATATACAGGCTCTAGGTACTATGTACCACCATTCTACGACCCAATAGCCGAAAATATTGAGCCTGAACTGTATGCATGGACTAGCATTTTCGGTCACAACATGCTGAACGACATGACAGCACTAGGCTTTAAGGGCATTAGCCAGAATAACGCATTCGACAATTACTGGCCGGGCTCTACAGAAACATGCATTTGGAAAAATGTTATTAGTTTTTTAACCGAGGCTGCAAGCGTTAAGTTGGCAAAACCAATCTATATTGAACCGTCTGAACTCTCAGGTGGAGGGAAAGGCTTGCCCGAGAATAAAAAGGGAATTAACAACCTTGCTCCATGGGAAGGTGGATGGTGGCGACTTTCTGATATTGTTGCGTTGGAAGTTGCCTCAACCATATCGATGCTTAATACATCATACATCTATAAGGATAAAATTTTAAAATACAGAAACGATGTTTGCAAGCAACAGGTTGAAAAGGGAAAATCGCAGCCTCCATACTACTTCATAATACCACAAAAACAGGCAGATTTAAGCGAACTTGTATCGTTAGTTGAACTGCTTAAAGAACATGGAGTATGGGTTTACAAACTAAAATCGAACATCACCTTAAACAGCTATAATTATAATGAAGGCGATATTGTTGTGCCTTTAGCGCAACCATTCAGAATGTTTGTTAAAGAGGTTCTTGAGGTTCAAAAATACCCCGAACGCAAGATTATTGCTGGTGGCGATATTATTAGTCCGTACGATATTACATCGTGGTCAATACCACTTCACAAAGGATTAACCTGTCATCAAATCGATACAAAATATCCAGAATTAGAGAGTAATATTCAACAAATTACCGACAAGTACTCACTTGCAATTAATACATCAAACTCAAAATATGTCTTGCTATCGTCGAGCAATAATCAGTCGTACCAAATTGTTTTTGAACTTTTAAGCAAAGGAATTACTATTGAAAGAACTTTGGAAAATATCAGTATTAATGGAGATTTAATAGCTGCTGGTAGTTTTATCGTTGAAAATAGCAGTAAAACTAAAGACGTTCTCGAAAAAGCGACTTTCCCGATTTACCAAATAGAAACAACGAATAATCTGAAGATTACATCAATCAAACATCCACGAATAGCCCTAATCAACCCATCAATTCAGAGTACCGATGCAGGTTGGACAAGGTTTGTTCTAGATACATACGGAGTTAAGTATTCTATTCTTACCCCAGCAGAAGTTGAGAATCTTGATATAAAAACAAAGTTTGATGTTATTCTGATCCCCAACACCAGTGCTTCAATACTTAAGGAAGGTAAGCAAAAAAGGAATAACCAATTAATCCCAGCCGATTATCCAACGGAATACACAAAAGGAATGGGCTCAAAAGGAGTTGAGAACATACTTAAGTTCGTTAACGACGGAGGCATAGTAATTTCGTGGGAAGCATCCACTGAACTATTTGAAGGCACACTATCAATAAATCAACCCAATTATAAAGAGGAGTTTATTTTGCCATTCAGAAATGCAGGCGATGCCATTGAAAGAGCAGGCCTTAAATGTCCAGGTTCGCTAATACGTATTAAACTAAACAATGAATCGCCCATTACATGGGGACTTGGCAATGAGATTGGAATCTTTTACAGAGGGAGACCTGCTTTTACTACTCAAATTCCCAATTTGGATATGGACAGAAGAATTATCGGTTATTTTGGCGATGATAATTTACTAATTAGCGGCTATCTAAAAGGAGAAGAATATTTAGTAAAGAAATCGGCCATTATCTGGATGCAAAAGGGTAAAGGACAGTTAGTTCTTATGGGTTTTAGCCCAATATTCAGAGCATCGGTACCAGTTACTTACAAATTACTTTTTAACTCTATATTCTTATACCAATAAATTCTAAGTATCATTTCTAATGGAGTAATGCCTGTGACAAGTTCCCACTTCGCCTGAATACCGGCAAGCAGGTTCGAAATGACAATAAGTTTCTGCTAAAGTTGCTTCTGAAAAATTCTGTAGCGCTTGTAAACCATTCCGCCCATTTTTTCCATCTCTGCCCGCATCTTTAGGTTTGTCTCCAACTCTAAGTGGCTATCAATACTTGTTATAC
>WBUV01000404.1 GCA_008933525.1 Bacteroidales bacterium
GATATATATTTATCTCTCATAGTTTTAGTTTTATCGTCGTGCTCAAGTTCCCCTGAATTAGTTCAGATTCGATTAAAACTCGATGATTCAAGTAGACAGTGGATTTATCTTTGCCATTGGGATGGCAATCAGAATATTGTTGTTGACTCAGCTAGAACTAGCTCTAGGGGTAAAGCAAAGTTGCAACTCCACACTAACTCCCCGGATTTATATGCAATAACAGTTGATAAAATGGAGTTTCCAATTGTTCTTGTTGCAAACCCTGGCGATAGAATTGCCATAAGTGGAAGTATTTACAACCACTCGGTTATTGGTTCAAAGGAATCGGCCGAGGTGAAATCATTTCAGAATAAACTAAATGATTACAGAGTCCAGTTAAGAAGACTAAGACAGCAATTGCCGGATAGTATTAACTCTTCAACTAGCGATTCCATTGCTAAACGAATCAACTTGAAAATTGATTCGTTAAAAAATGGACTTGCCAATGTTAGCGCCTCCTATGTTCGGAGTAATCTTTTCGCCTTATCATCGATACTCGTTTTAACAGCCAATATTGATGAAACAGAGGTTTTGCCGTATGCAAGCAACAGGGCACTTTTCATTAAATCAGATTCCTGCCTAAATAGTGTTTATGCCGATAAGCCTGTAGTGAAATCGTTTAGAAATTACATTTACTCAAGGGAGAAGTTTTTTAGCATAGAAAAGGGGTCTGTGGATTTTAAGCCTGGTGATTATATTCCTCCTGTTAGTTTTAATTTGGTTGATGGGCGCACAGTTAGCATTCCTGGATTATGGGCTAAACTTATTCTTATTGATTTTTGGGCTAACTGGTGCGATAACTGTAAGAATCAACTCCACAATTTTAAACCCATTAATAATGAGTTTGCAAAGAAAGGGTTGCAAATAATTCAAGTTGCCGCAGATTTCAATCCAGATTCATTGCATGCAATCACGGTCCGCGATTCATTGAGTTGGATGCATATGGCTGAAGAGAATCCTTACCATTCGCAATTATTCAAATCGCTAGGTGTTATTAAACTTCCAACAAATTTTTTGATTGATCGTTGGGGTAGGATTGTTGCTACCAATATTTATGGAGATTCACTAACATCAACTCTACACTCATTTTTAGATGTAAAAGTTGTGAAACCTAGGGTTGTTGTCGATTCTACAAAGGCGGTAACAACCGTTCAATAATTAAAAACGAGAAGAAATAATGCCAGCGGTTAAACCCAAAAAAGAGTTAGGTCAGCACTTTTTGCATGATAAGCGAACTGCTCAACGAATTGTTGAGAGTTTACAGGCTGTAAATGTGGACAATGTATTGGAGATTGGCCCTGGAATGGGTGTGCTAACAGTAGATTTGCTTGCAAAATATGCCGATAAGTTTTGGGCTGTTGAGATTGATAAGGAATCTGTTGCATATCTTAACGCAACCCTGCCCGCTTTAAGTAAAAATATTTTGGGCGAGGATTTCCTTAAAATCGATTTATCGCAAAAGTTTCGTGGAAAACTTGCCATTATTGGGAATTTGCCATACAATATATCGTCGCAAATTTTTTTCAGTATTCTTCAAAATAGGCAGTCGGTTACTGAGGTTGTGGCAATGGTTCAGCGCGAAGTTGCGCTACGAATTGCCGAAAAACCCGGAACAAGAACTTACGGAATACTTAGCGTTCTGCTTCAGGCCTACTACAACATTAATTATCTGTTCACCGTTAGCGAGGGAGCATTTACTCCTCCTCCAAAAGTAAAATCGGCAGTAATTAGGCTGACTCGTAATAATACCTTAAAGTTAAATTGCAACGAGGAACTTTTCTTGAAGGTTGTAAAGGCTTCGTTCAATCAGCGCCGTAAAACACTTCGGAACTCAATCCGTTCAGGTTTTGCGTCGGTGGAAATAAGTGAAAAATTTGCTCAAAAACGTGCCGAGCAACTTTCTGTTACTGATTTTGTGGAATTGACAAATGAGGTTGAAATGTTTATAAACAAAGCTTAGTTCTCTGCCAATTGAAAACTAAGCTTTGTTCAATTCTATGATTTTGTGTTAATTGCCTCTACCGGACTTAGCCTCGATGCTATCCATGCAGGCACAAATCCAGATGCTATTCCAATAATTGCAGAAATTAAAATACCCCTAATGATATTTGGAATTGTTAAGTAGATTGAGAAATCAGTAAAATTATTGATAAGCATTGTTCCAACAAATATTAGAAGTAGACCAATTGCACCACCTAAAACTGCAAGTAGAACTGACTCGTAGAGGAACTGTATCAGAATAAAATATCGTTTTGCACCCAATGCTTTTTGAATACCAATTTGGCTGGTGCGTTCTTTTACCGACACAAACATAATGTTGGCAATGCCAAATCCTCCAACAATAATGGAGAAGAATGCAATAAAACCACCAGCAAAGTTTATTGAGCCAAAAATAGCATCCAGGCTGTCTTTCATCAAACTAATCTGGTTTAGCGCAAAATTATCATCGTCTAAAGGCTTAAGCCTATGGTATGAGCGTAAAATTCCACGAAGTTCGTCCATTAAATCAGCCACATCAACATTAGGTTTTGCCTTAACCATAATCCAAGGCCCATTGCGGCGGAAATCTACCATCGATTTTGCAATTTCCAAAGGAATTATCACAAGGTCATCGTTACTGTCCTCTCCAATTGCCGATTTTCCTTCTTTTTCAAAAACACCAATCACACTTAGTTTTTTCCCTCCAATTTGTATTGTTTTTCCAATTGGGTCGGCACCTTCGAAAAGATTTTTTGCAATATTGTGGCCAATAACTGTTAAGTTCCTTCCTGCGTTCAGTTCGAAGGGAGAAAAGAATCTACCCTCGGCCAGTTCAAACGACCGAATGTTGTCGTAATCCGTACTAATACCGTAGATAGTAACATCAGGAATATCGTTACGCAGATACTTAACCTGTTGTCTGAAACCTACATTGAAGCAGGCAGCCTCTGCCAAGTTGCTCCTTCGGCGAATCTCCTCCATATCGTCTATGGTGGGTTGTGGTCTGTTCATATACTTCCACCAAGGATACTCCTCGTTTCCACCCCAAGGCCATTTTTGAACGTAAACAACGTTTTTTCCTAGCGATTGAAGGCTATCCCTTACGTTTTTCTCAAGGCTGTCGACCATTGTGAAGACCGAAATAATGGCGAAAATTCCAATGGTAATACCAAAAAGCGAAAGGAAAGTACGTAGCTTATTTGCAGTAATTGCCTGATAAGCAAACTGCATACTCTCGCGAGCCAAACGGATTAAAACGATAAACGGACGGAGAATTTTCAT
>WBUV01000405.1 GCA_008933525.1 Bacteroidales bacterium
ATTAAATAATCCTTACCATCAACAGTTATTTCAGTTCCGGCGTATTTTCCATACAAAACAACATCGCCCACTTTAACCTCCATAGTAACATCTTTGGTACCAGGTCCAGCAGCAACAATGGTTCCACGTTGTGGTTTCTCCTTTGCGGTATCGGGAATAAAAATTCCGCTTGATGTTTTCTCTTCGGCCTCCATAGGAAGAACTAGAACTCTATCGGCCAATGGTTTAATTTTTACTTCTGACATATTATTATGATTTAAAGTTAGATATTAATTGACAAATTATACCGAGGGGGAAATAACATAAGATGTGCCAAACAGAAAAACTGACTTTTTAGCATAAATACGCCTGCCATTCATGACACATTGTTGGAGAAACAAAAAAGAAAAAGTGTCAGCATGGTAAGCATACTGACACTTTGAATAAGCAATAGTATTTTAAATTACTTTGTAGAATCTTGAGATGTAGTACCATCAGTTGGCACTGGGAAACTTGGCAAAGCATTCTCGCTTGGAGTATCTTTAAGTTTCGACTCAAGAATTGATTTCTGCTCAACAACAGTTTTTGTAGGCATAGTTAGTGTTGCTAAAAACGCAAGCACAACCAAACTAACAGCAAGAGTCCAAGTTGCCTTCTCAAGTAGATCCGCTGTTTTTCTAACGCCCATAATTTGATTGGATCCAGCAAAGTTCGATGCTAATCCGCCTCCCTTAGGGTTCTGCACTAATACGATTAGAATTAATAGTATGCAGACAATTAGTATTAATACTGAAAATAATGTGTACATCGTTTAAAAATTAATGTTTACTATTTTATTTGCTCTTTAATCTTCAAAATTTGATCGGCAAAGTAACTACTTTTTTCTGGATATTTCAAACTTAATTTTTCGTAAACTCCAATTGCTTTATCAAAATATCCTTGATTTACGAAAATTTGAGCCAAAGGCTCGCTGGCAACCTCCTCGGGTTCAGCCACAGAATTCAGCGAAATATCCTCATTCTCAACAACTTCACCTCTTGCAGGCATAGCTGGTCGTTCAATTTTAGGATTGCTGCTTAAAAAGGCATCTATTAGATTATTTGTTTGACCAGAACTTTTACCGTTAGTCTCTGCACCAATACTTGCATCGCCTTCAATTAACTCCAAAATATCGGTATCGGAGGAGTTTGGAGTTGCATCGGCATTAATCGTTTTAGCATCGGCATGGTTCGATCCTTCCAAAAGGGTAAAAGATGGTTCTGCACTTTGAGTTTTCTTACTCTTTTTAGATTTTGGTTTTACTTCCGCTTCGGCATCTTGCAATTTGACATCAACACTTAAATCCCTTACGGTAGGCTTTTCGACATTCAGTTTAACGAACAAATATTGCCTATCAGGAATTAAAGCAGCCTGAGATTGAACTTCTGAATTGAGAGCCGAACTTCCTATGAATTTTAGATTTTGAAGGTAAAGCACCCTTGCTCCTTGGAAAAAAGGATACTTAACCATAAGTTCCTTCAGTTGGACAAGAGTATCCTCCGAAAAATTATCCGAAGAACCCATCAAATTGAAAAACATTTCCTTTTCCATGATTCTACCAATTTGCTGCAGCAGCATTGAAAATATCGTCAACTAACTTTTCGACAATCAAAGCAACTAAAGAACTCTCCACAGATGAAAAATTCTGATTACTATTGAAATTCTCAAACTGAGTAAAAGTTTTGTCAAAACTTTGCTTCGGATCAATAACGTTAACAAACTTAACCTTAACAGATATAGTAAGCCTATTCTGTGCTGCAATTTCATTTCCCTGAATTGCTATTGGGGCCACATTGTATTGTGTAATTTGACCGGAAAATGCAAAATCGCCATATTCACTAATAACTTCTAGCCGAGTTTGCGATATAAATCGATTTTTTAACTCCTCTGTCAAATAACTACTCAATGTTGGATTAACAATACTGGCCAAATTCTGAAAAAGTTGTATGCTAACAGTTTTTGCTTCGGGAGGTATAGAGGCCCCTGAAAACTTATAGCTCATTGTGCAACTGTTAAAAACAGGCATTACAACGAAAAAAAACATTACTATTGATCGAAAAAAATTCCTTTTCATGCTATTCAATATTAAACTCCTTAATTTTCCTGTATAAAGTTCGTTCTGAAATACCTAACTCTGCAGCAGCATTCTTTCTTCGTCCTTTATGCTTGTCCAAAGCTTTCTTGATCAGCTCCACCTCTTTATCTTCCAAAGATAATGACTCCTCAATTATTTCCTCTGTATCTTGAATATCGTTTGCATTTTGCGCAAATGGTTTACTATCGAACTGTACGGTTGGGTTCTTAGTAATTATAGTATCGTTTGAATTATACAGATTCTGAAATATTGGTGCGTTTTGAATTTGAGGATCGATGTTTGATACTCCATTTACAATAAGATCGTTTACCAGTTTTTTAAGATCGTTAACGTCATTTCGCATATCGAAAAGGATCTTGTAAAGAATTTCCCTCTCAGACGCAAATGTTTGCTCATCGACTCCACCTTTTTTATTGTACAATGTAGGAAGTTTTGTGGCAGAAAAATCGGGCAAATATTTAAGAAGCATATCAGCAGTAATTAACCTGCTCTGCTCAATAATTGAAATTTGCTCGGTTACGTTTTTTAACTGACGAATATTCCCGGGCCACTTATAATTAATAAGAACCCTGCGAGCATCCTCGTCAAGAGAAATTGCCGGCATTCTGTATTTCTCGGCAAAATCGGTAGCGAACTTCCTGAAAAGAAGCAGAATATCCTCTGTTCGCTCTCGCAGTGGAGGAATCTGAATAGGAACGGTATTAAGCCTATAGTAAAGATCCTCACGAAATTTTCCTTCCTGTATTGCCAATGGCACATTAACGTTAGTAGCTGCAACAACTCTAACATTTGTTTTTTGGACTTTGGAAGAACCAACCCTAATAAACTCGCCCGACTCTAAAACTCTTAGCAATCGAACCTGAGTGGACAAAGGTAATTCGGCAACCTCATCGAGAAATATTGTTCCGCCATTTGCTACCTCGAAATATCCCTGTCGACTATCGGTTGCACCGGTGAATGATCCTTTCTCGTGCCCAAAAAGTTCAGAATCGATTGTTCCCTCGGGAATTGCTCCACAGTTAACAGCAATATATGCACCGTGCTTACGAGCGCTAAACTGATGAACAATTTGCGGGAACACCTCCTTGCCAGTTCCACTTTCTCCGGTAATCATTACAGATAGGTCGGTATGAGCAACCTGGCGTGCAATGTCAATTGCCCGATTTAATCCAATTGCAT
>WBUV01000406.1 GCA_008933525.1 Bacteroidales bacterium
AATTTACAGTATGAAAAACTTAATCAAAGTAAATCAACTATTTACAAACAGAGTATCCGAGTCTAGTCTTGGAAAATTACTTCAATTTCCTTTAAGTAGAATTCTTATAGCACTTCTTTTTATTGCACCAGTCATTGCTTTTCATAATGCATTCTCATTTATAGTGTTGGACAATATCGATGGACACTTACAAAGCATTTTACATTATTCAGAAACAGCGATTTCTATTATATTGATATTCCTTGCCTATAATTTATATGTCAAAAAAATTGAAAAAAGAACAGCATTTGAAATTAACACTAAAAAATGGTACACTGAGTTTTCTTATGGTGTTTTAATTGGTGGTGGATTAGTTATCCTTACCACTCTATTTCTTGCTCTATCTGGATTTTATAAAATTGAAAGTTTCAATTCGCCATTTGTACTCTTCGAGCGCATTTTCCGATATGGTATAGGCTCCTTTATTGAGGAGATAATTTTTACAATTATCATTTTTAAACTCATAGAAGAATTTGCTGGCACCATAACATCCACCGTAATTGTATCACTTTTATTTGGATTCATGCACCTTGGAAATGATAATGCAACATTAATGAGTTCTCTCTGCATGGCAATTGAGCATATAATATTACTATCGCCATTCATATTGACACGTCGAATCTGGATGGTTTGGGCTGTTCATTTTAGCTGGAATTATTTCCAAACAGCAATCTTCGGGATGAACAATTCAGGTATGGCACATAAAGGTTTTATTAATCCTACAATTACAGGCCCCGACTGGATTACCGGTGGTAGTTTTGGAATTGAAGCCTCATATATAGCAATCATTCTCCAATGTATTGTGGGTATAGTTATTCTCAAATATGCCTATATGCAAGCCCAAATAGTTAGTCCAATTTGGATAAGATCAAAAGGAAATAAACTCAACTAATAAAATCAAAATTTACAGCTATGAAAAAATCAAAAATCATTCTTTTTTCAATCCTATTCTTTTTATCAATAAAAACCGCTATTTCATGCTCTGAAGAAAATAAAATAGATGAAAAACCTAAAGTTGAAACCGGAACAGTTACCGATATCGATGGTAATGTTTATAAAACAATAAAAATAGGCACCCAATGGTGGATGGCTGAAAATTTACTAACAACAAAATTCCAGAATGGCGAAGCAATACAAAACACCATAAGTAATACGGATTGGGCATCCCTCTCATCTCCTTCATATTGTTTCTATAATAATGATTTTGAAACATATGGCAGAATTTATGGTGCGTTTTATAATTGGAAAGCAGTTAATGATAATCGCAATATTGCTCCGGAAGGTTGGCATATTCCTTCAGATGAAGAATGGAAAACTCTTATTAATTATTTAGGAGGTTTTTATGTTGCTGGAGGGAAAATGAAAGAAGCAGGAACTGCTCATTGGATAAGTCCTAATACTGGGGCAACCAATAGCAGCGGGTTTACAGCTCTTCCTACAGGCAGTAGAGGCGGTACTACAGGAGAATACGGATGGATTGGTCTAGGGAATGATTACTGGTGTGCAACAAGCAATACCGACACAGAGGCATGGGCCTACTATGTTGGAAATGACATGGCTGGCTGCCTTCGTTTAAGTCATAATAAACTAAATGGTTTTGTAATCCGCTGCATTAAAGACTAATTAAATACTAAGGTAATTGTCATTCAAAAGGAAAGGAGCCAAATTTGGCTCCTTTCCTTTTGAAGTATTATTTTCATTGAACAGCCGGCATAACCTAACTGCCTCACTAATCCTGTCATGTAGTTATCCCAACGTCTAACTCTGCTTCACTACCACGCGAGGGTGCTAACTTCGTTAAACTCCCTATGGTCGGGTCATGCGGTAGCGGCATATAACTCCTGCTGTCTTATAAAAGGTGCACGCGACAATAAGTCGCGCGCAAACTAGAGTTTTTACCTATTGTTATTTTTCTTGTACCAATCTTTTTCAATTAAGGCATAAATCAAATCATCAACCCATTTCCCGTTTATCAATAAACTCTCAACAAAGTGAGCCTCTTTTCTAAATCCAATCCTTTCCACAAGTCGTATTGAGTTTGTATTATTTGGGTCTATCGATGCAACTATTCGGTGTTTATTCAAATCGTTAAATAAATAGTCAATCACTTTTATTAAAGATTCTGTTGCAAAGCCTTTATTCTGAAAATCTTTATTTAGCGTACATCCAATTTCCACTTGTTTATTATCGCTATCCATGAAGTGAATTCCAATATCGCCAACTATTCCTTGTGTTTCTTTGTCAATAATAACTACCTGAAACCATGTGTTTGGCTCATTAATCTGGGCTGAAGTTTTTCGGATAAACACCTCTACATCTTCTAAATTCTCTGGAATCCATCCTTGAAATTTGTTTGTCTCTTTGTCGCGACGATAGTTAAATATCTCATTCCTATCATCAATGGTTATAGGTCTAATTATTAATCGGTTTGTTTCTAGTTTCATCTATCCAGCTGTTTTAAATTACCTCTTTATTGAGGTATTTGTTCTACTAAAATTTCACTTCCTGCCTTGTTGTAGTATGTGCAGGTCATTTCTACTAGGCTAACATACCATTTTTCAATTCCTGTTTCGGCGCAGTGCTTACAGAATGTATAGTAGTCGGTTTCTCCCTGTTGGTGAATTTTCAGATAATGGATGAACTTTTCGGTATTGCTACTACTAGCAATTTCGAGGTTGGGATATTGAGGTTTAGACTTTGTTTTATAGCTATTTCCACCAAAGTACTCGGTATGGCTGTCAATTACCCAGGTCTCAAATCCAATTACACCTAATTGTTTAATTTCCTTGATGTACTTAGGAAAGTCAGCTCCAGTTTTTACCTTGCTGTGAGCCAATTCTATTTGTTCTACTGTAAACATGTTTGTTTTTTAAATTGATAAACAATCTAAAAAGCCCAAAGTTTGCAACTGCAGTCTCTTTGTTCGGCTTAGGCTCCAGCCTAAGTCGCTTATAACATTACAGGCGGAGCCTGTTTTAATAGTCCGACGGCAGCGAAGCCGACCGCCGAACACGATTCGTCTATTAACTTTTACATCCTCAGACTAACGGGGATAGCAGCATATAACTCCTGTCGACTTATAAATGACGCACGCGACAATAAGTCGCGCGCGAACTAGTAGACTGTTATACTGCTATAATAAGCCTACAGCCGCTAAGCCTAAAGTTGAACACGTATCGTATATTATCCTTTTCAACCTTGACCTAAAAGGTAATTACTTTTCGGCTGCTTCAACATATTCAAGGAT
>WBUV01000407.1 GCA_008933525.1 Bacteroidales bacterium
GTTGCATTGGAGTATATTCCTTCGAGGTGAGCCGCTTCGTGTATTTCAAGCCAAGTTTTGCCCGATGCTTTATCGTGACTAATTTTCTCCCTTACTTCCGGATCAAATATCTCAGCACCTCCGCCAGGAATTGAGTCTAATCCGTACTGTTTAAGCTTTTTCATTCCTTCGCGGTAGCTTAGTTTTGCTTTCTTAATAACGTACTCAAGTTCTACCGCGGAGTATGCTTTTACGTGAATTTTAGGTAAGACCTTTTTTATCTCCTTAACCATTTCGCCATAGTAGTCCAAAGTCCATTTTGGATGTACACCCCCGGTAATGTGAACTTCAGTAACATCTTTCCCGATAAACTTTTTTGCTGCTTCAATCACATCGGCTTTGCTCATTTCCCAGCTGAGCGGATCGTTCACCCCTTTGTGGTAGGAGCAAAACTTGCAGCTATAAATGCACAGATTGGTGGGTTCAATATGGAAATTCTTGTTAAAGTAGATGTTTCTGTTGTTTTTTCTGGAGCAAACAAGGCTCGATAGTTCGGCCAGTAATCCTAGCTCTGCCTTTTCGTATAGTTCAATAGCCTCAGAAGTAGTTATTCTTTTGCTCTCTAAAACCTTTTCTACGATTGGTTTAATTGATTCGCTAAGTTTAGAGTTGGATAAATATTTATTTAAAATGGTTTCCATTTCAGATTCTTTTTCGGGGGTAAAGATAGCAATTCGTATAAACAAAAAAGGCAGGATTACCCTGCCTTTAATTGTAATATCTTGAATTACTTATTTCTTGGGATATTCGTCAGAAACAGTTAGTTTCTTTCTTCCTTTTGCGCGACGAGCAGCCAACACTCTACGACCATTAGCTGTAGCCATACGCTCACGGAACCCATGCTTATTTTTCCTCTTTCTGTTCGAGGGTTGGAACGTTCTTTTCATTGTAGTAACCTTTTATTATTTTTTACTTTCTTTGATTATCAATTACTTATAAATACAAATGTATTTTTTGGGTTTGCAAAGGTAAAATATTTTTCAAACTAAAAAAAGAATATTGTTTAAAAATGTTTCAGATATAAACGGAATTCTATTATCAGATTGGAATGAAAACGATATACTTTTCCTCGAAGTATTCCTCCTCGAATAAATTTCTTATGTTCCATTTTTCGCAATGCTTTCGGAAAGGTTTCAGTTCTTCGGTGATGTCTCCGCCTTTTAGAAATATCATGCCATTGGGTAGTGAGTTAGCGCCTCCCTGTTTCACATTTTTCCTTGTCCAGTTAATAAGGTGAGGTATAGGAGCAACGGCTCTGCTAACAACAAAGTCAAACTTTTCTGGTAAATCCTCGGCTCTAGTTTTCAAAACTGTAACATTTTTAAGGCCAAGAGCAGTTGCAACTTCTTGTGCAACAATTGTTTTCTTTCCTACAGAATCAATAAGAGTAAAGTGGCATTGTGGAAACATAATGGCCAATGGAATACCAGGAAAACCTCCTCCAGTGCCAATGTCCATTATGCTTGTACCCTTAATGAAATTGACAATTTTTGCTATAGACAACGAGTGTAGAACATGGTGTACCATAATGTTATCGATATCTTTTCGAGAAATAACATTAATTTGAGCATTCCAATGCCTATAAAGCTTATCTAGATCCTGAATTTGCTCGCGTTGAATTTGACTTAGTTCAGGAAAGTAGTTAAGTATCGATTCCATATATTAATGATGTGGTGGTAGGTTGTTTAAAATATTGAAAAGTAATTCCCGAGCCCTGAATAGTTGAGCCTTAACCGTTCCTAGTGGTAAATTCAACTCATCAGCAATTTCCTCGTAAGAATATTCTTTGAAGTAGCGTAGCTCAATTAATTTGCGGTATCGAGGTTTTAGTTTCGATACAACTTCTTGGACTAGTTTAATGTTTTGTTCCTTAATGAGGTTCTCCTCAGGATCGAGACTGCCAGACGAGAGCATTGCCGTTGGGGGCATATAAGAACCCTCCTGGTCGTCCACATTCTGATCTATAGAAATGGTATTAGCTTTTCGCTTTCTGATGAAATCGATACAATTATTGGTGGCTATTTTGAATAGCCATGTGCTAAATGCGTAATTTGGTGTGTACTGGTGTATGTTTTTAAATGCCTTACCAAAAGCTTCGAGGGTTAAATCCTCTGCATCGCTTTTGTTATTGACCATTTTAAGTAGCATAAAGTAGATAGCATCACGGTATCTATCCATTAATTCGGCGTATGCTTTTTGGTCGCCGTTAATGGCTTTTTCTACCAGTGTTAGGTCGAATTTGGCTTTCTCCGATAAATTATCAGGCGCTATCTCCATTTTGGTTTTTTACTAGTGATGCTATTAAGTAATAATAGTTTGCTATAAAAGTATAACGAATAAAAATCCCATAAAAGCGAAGTTAACAATATTTTCTTTTCGTTCAGTTTTTTCATAACAGCTTTAACGATGGAAAGTTTAACAATCATTCTAACTATTATTACTGAAGCCACAATGTATGGGAAGTAGAGGAGAGCAATTAATGCAATAGCGCTAAGGAAAAATAGAAGTCGCGAAAAGGGTTCCAATCCAAGTAAAAGTTTAATGCTCGGACTGTAGTATTTAGAGGTAGAAGCGTGGCGTCGTTTTTGCCTTAACCAGCCAGAGAATGTTTGGCGAGGTACTGAAAGTGTATGCGCCTCTTGCCGGTACTCTACAACGGTATTCATTTTGTTGGCAACCTCGCGTACGAACAGATCATCGTCGCCTGAGTCAAGTTGACTGTGCGATGCAAATCCTCGGTTTTTGAAAAATAAACTTCGTTTGTAAGCTAAATTACGGCCAACACCCATGTACGGTTTACCTATCATTGCAAATCCAAGGTAATTCATTGCAATAAGCATGGTGTCGAAACGGATAAGCTTGTTAAGCAATCCTTTTTCCGATAAGTAACCTCCATAGCCCAATACTACCTCGGTGTTGTCGTTAAAATTTTCTGCCATACTATCAAGCCACATATCACTTTGAGGAATACAGTCGGCGTCGGTTAGGAGTAACCAATCGTGTTTTGCCGCTTTTATACCAACGGTTAAGGCTAACTTTTTAGTATGCGAGAACTTTTCGTCCTCCTTTATTGTAGTTACTTTAAGATTTGGGTATTGCTTTTGGAAATTTTCTAAAACAATGTCGGAGTCATCGGCAGAGCAATCGTTTACTACAATTACTTCAAAATCCGGATATTTTTGCTCAAGTACCTTAGGCAGGAAATGCTTAAGATTCTCTTCCTCGTTGCGGGCGCAAATAAC
>WBUV01000408.1 GCA_008933525.1 Bacteroidales bacterium
GAATTATTGAATGCTTAAGAAGCAGGCAAAGTCACGTTGTTCGGTACTTATCGGATAGATATTTGCCTATGATTAGGCTTTTAATTTATAAAGCAGGCGGTACTCCCGAAGATGCAAAGGATATTTTCCAGGATGGTCTAATAATAATGATTGAAAAAATCGACAGCAATGACTTTGTGTTGACATGCAAGTTCAAAACCTTCTTATATAGCGTTTGTAGAAATTTATGGTTAAGCGTGCTGGAAAAAAGAAGAGCTGCAGCCAACTACCTGAATCGAAAACTCGACGAGGAAATTACGATTGATTTTGCCGAAGAATATGACAACAAGGTTTATCAAGATTTAATAGTTAACATATACGAAAGTCTCGATCCGGTTTGCCAGCAAATTCTCAAACTTTACTGGGAAGAATATTCGCCCAAGGAAATTGCCGAAAAACTTGGCTATACTTACGGGTATGTGCGTAAAAAGAAGAGCGAGTGCCAACAGGAATTTATAAATAAACTTCAAAACCATCCCGATTACCGTCTAATAAAAAAAACCGAAACCATTTAACCCTTACCAAAACATTATAACCCATGGGAAGTTTTATAAAATATATCATCGACTACACAGAGGGAAATCTCTCCGAGTCGGAGCGTAAAGTCTTCGAAGATGAGTTACTGCATAATTCAGAACTTAAACAGGAGTATGACACTTTCATCTATGTAAATAAAACCATGCAGGGTAATGTAGATATCAACAGCATAGAGCCTGAGCTGGAGAACATAAAGATAGACGAGGAGTCGAAAAAACTTATCGAAAAATATCAAAAAAATCCCCTAAAATATGACTCGATAAGAGACTTCGTTAAATCTGCGACCCTAAACTCTAATGAAGAAAGAATAAATATTGAGGTAAACCAAATAAACGAAGAAATTCGAGAGAAGAACATTGATAGTATTACAAAGAAATGGGTTGATGAATGGAATTCAGACCATCCATCAATTGAGATTAATGAGAAAAACAAGATAAGAAACTTTGTTACATCATCATTAGAGGGAGATCAGAATAGCAATATCTCGAAACACAATACACCTGCAATTACATGGTATAAATCCACTGTATTTAAAATTGTAGGCTTTTCAGTTGCCGCATCAATAGCAATACTTTTTGTTTTACAAACACTTATTCTACCTACCGATCCCAATGAACTTTTTGAAACAAATTACAAACCCTACCAAGCAATAACCACCATAACACGGGGCAACGAGACTGAAATGATGAACAATCAAGCCCTTATGAATTACAGACAGGGAAACTATGAGATTGCCGCACTGGAATTTGATCTATTGGTAAGTAAGGATCCACAAGATATTGCCGCTCTTTTTTTTGGAGGACTTTCAAATATTGAACTAGGCAATTACACAAAGGCTATAGATTTACTCTCGAAAGTTAAGGCAAAAAACTTGGATTACACAATTGAGGCAAGATGGTACATTGGACTTATATCCTTAAAAACCGGAGATGTTGAAGGAGCTTACCAAGAGTTTGAAGCACTATCAAAAAATCCTGGATTCTACCAAAAGACATCAAAGAATATACTTCGTAAATTAAAAAGGTAAAGGAATATTCTAACTTTTCTTTTTTATAACACGAACCCCCAAGTAAGAAAATAACAGACCAAGAGTTATCCATAAAGTCAGAAGGTAATAGTTTATTCTTTTATGCACAGGAGCACTATCACCTAAAACTTGGTATGCAGACCAGTAATATGGATCGGAGTATGTTGGTGAAATGTTTTCGAGATATTCAAGTTTTGCAAGCCTCATTGCATCATCCTTATCTTTTCCTTTGGAGAGGTTCCTGTAAAAGCTTTTCATGATTATTGAACTTGACTCATCATTAACTTCCCATAGGGTGTTCACTACGGAAGAAACTCCTGCTAGAAAAAAACTCCGAGCCAAACTTAATACTCCTTCGCCATGGAACAAATCGCCTGTTCCGGTATTACATGCACTTAAAACAATTAGTGGGGATAGCACCCTACTTGAACTTATTTCATAATTGAACAACTTTCCGTCGTCTAAGGAGTCATTAGCGCTGTTAAATATTAGATAGGAATAATTTGAGTTTACTGAATCAGTATTTGAATGCATTGCAAGGTGAAATATATCAGAAGTATTTATTGCCTTTTTAAAATTACTCTCAGTAGCCATCTCCTCGGTAAAACTCATCACCGAGAAATCGCCCTCAATTGAATTGACTTCGTTTTTGGCACCTATTAAATCTGGGTTATTACTGTTAAAATTAGACGAAGAACTATAGTTGGGTAAAAACGAAACTACTTTCCCTGTCCACTTAGGTCTGGAAGAGAAAACAAAAGACGAGGAGTACGAGTAGGAAATTGAATAAATGTAAATTAAGTATCGATTGCTCTCCAATCCAGAACTTGAAATTTTTTCTGAGATAAACGCGTCGAAAGGCAAAAACGATATCTCCTCGTCGGGTACAACAATTATTTTTGTTCCAACAATTTCTTCCCTAATGGGTTTTACCAAAACACTATACATATAAGCAAGCGCATTGAAATAGTCATTATTGGAGTCATAAAACTTGCCTAATGCTTTACGATTCATTGTTTCCCTAATAATTCTAGCATTCTTTGAGAACATAGAATCTAAATCGACTTGCGTAAAATTAATCTTATCATTTGATACAGTAAAAGCATAAAGCAACCTTTTCCCTTCAGTGTAGCCATGAGGTAGAAAGTACTCGACAACAGTTTCGTTACTCCCTAAATTATTTTGCAACTTTTCAATATCCAGAGGCTCTGCTCGTCCTAATAACTCGGTATAAATTGACTTATGTTTTTTTATATCCTCGTAAACGAGATCCGCACTTTTATTCAACTGAAAAAGCTGATCTTTCCACATATCAATCTTAACACTATCGGGCTTAGTTTTTTGATACTCCTCCTTTATAAGTCGTTTTACGGAGGAAATCTGAATTCTTAAATTGTTACGTTTAAGCAGAACAGAATCGGTTGTACTCTGTTTTAGAAGCACTTCGTTCTCATTTATCTCGTCCTGTAGAACTCTCGATTTGCTCAAACTTGAAATGGTGTACATTCTTTTAACATAATCGGGATTCTGAGTAAATTTGAATAGTTCATGGGCAACCTTAATTGCCGATAAGTAGGTTTCCTTCTCGTTCTCAGCTAAATACAACTTACTCTCGAGCGAAGAATAGTCTTCTCTTATTATTTCTATAAGATTCAAAGCAAGATTT
>WBUV01000409.1 GCA_008933525.1 Bacteroidales bacterium
GCATAGCTAACATTTAGGTAGCTAAGTATTTTTGCAAAAGCACGTGTTACTTTCTTGTAACGGTCGTCGTATGCACCTGCGCAACCAACCCAGAAAAGATACTCTGGTTTCTCGCCACGGGCAAATAAATCGGCCATTACAGGGACTTCTATTTTACGTGTTTCCATATCTCGTTGATAATTTTTATTGATAGTTGTTCTTGCTGTACTGGATTTATCCTTAACAGTTAAAACAGTCTATTTTTCATTGATTTCCAAATCCTTTGTCCATAAAAGCCTATCCTCAGGCGAGTACTGCCAAGGTGCGCCATTGTTCTCAATATTGTTGAACATTGCCTTAATCTCACCTGGTGCAGAACCCTCTTCCATTACAAGGTAGCGGCGCATATCAACAATAAGTGTTGGGTGATTTATATTGATAGGACATTCCTTTGCACAAGCATTACAAGTAGTACAAGCCCAAAGTTCCTCCTCGGTTACGTAGTCGCGTACCAACGATTTTCCGTCGCTGAAATCTTTGTTTTTAAGTAGTTGTGGACCTTTTTCCTTCATACGGGCACGTAAATCCATCATGATTTTACGTGGCGATAATTTTTTACCAGTTGTATTTGCAGGACAAACCGATGTGCAACGTCCGCACTCAGTACAAGCCAACGAGTCGAAGTAGTTTTTCCAGGTAGCATCTTCTGCATCCTTTACACCAAAACGCTCAATAGGAGCATCGGTTGCAGGGGCTGCAAAAGCGGCATTTGGGTCCATCATTAGTTTAACCTCGCGGGTTACATTATCCATGTTAGTTAGTTTGCCAAGTGGTTCCAGTCTGGAAAGGAATACGTTTGGAACCGACATAAACACGTGGAAGTGTTTGGAGTAAGGAAGCATATTGGCAAATACAAAAATCAACAGGATGTGCATCCACCAGTAAATTTCGAACTGTACAAGCATTGATTCTGCTGACATTCCTGAGAATATCGCTGCAAGATAATTGCTAACAGGATAAGCGCCGTGAATTTCGCCACCAATTGCCATTGTGTGGCTAACGTATGCAGCATTCATTCCAAGCAACGATAGCATTAGAACAAAAATGATTGTTAATGCCACATTTGCATCGATGTGCGATATTTTTTTCATTTCGATTCCTTCGAAACGTTTTACGTGAAGGAATACCCTACGGAATAGGAATACAACAATTGCAATGGCAATAAGGAATGCGAAAATATCGCCAGTTACCATAAGGAAATCGTAGAACCAGCCTAGGAAACTAAGAGATTTCTCTATTCCGAATAAACCGTCGATAACCATCTCGATACTTCCAAATATAATTACGCAGAACCCCCAGAATACAACCGCGTGAAGGAAGCCTAGAACAGGACGACGGAAAATTTTAGTTTGACCAAGAGCAACCTCAGCCATAATTATAAAACGCTTACCTAGGTCTTTTACTGGAAATCCCTTTTTGGTAAGCGAGAAAAATTTGATAATTCTTGCTATAGTGTAGCCAAAAACAGCAAATGTTAATAGCAGTGCAATAGCAAAAACAATTTGTTTGGTCATAGTTAGTTTGTTTTGGTTAGTAAAAAGTTGGCTTTAAAACTTTTACCTAAAAAATAATTGTCATTCCGAACAAAACAATGAATCAAGATTCATTGCTACGCTCAGAATGACAATAGAATGCAATTATTTTCCTTTGATTTCTCTTACTGCTGCAACAAGTTGAGGAAGCACTTTTTGCGCATCGCCAACAATACCGTACTGAGCAACCTCAAAAATAGGAGCGCTCTTGTCGTTATTGATTGCAACAATATATTTTGATGAGCTAACACCAGCAATGTGCTGTGTTGCGCCCGAAATACCTACTGCGAAGTAAAGGTTTGGAGCAATAATTTTACCGGTTTGACCAGTATGCTCATCGTGAGGACGCCATCCTTCGTCAGAAACTGGACGAGAACAAGCGGTTGCTGCACCTAATAAATCTGCCAATTCAATAATTGGAGACCAATTGTCAGCCGATTTCATACCACGACCACCCGATACAACGATTTCAGCGTCGGTTAATAAAAGTTTTCCTGATTGTTTTTGAACCTCTTTAACTTGAGTTTTTGGAGCATCAACGCTAACATCCATCTTCTCGATAGTTGCATTGTTAGCAGTTTCGATAATATCGAAAGAGTTTTGTGCTAGGGTGATAACTTTTACGTTGGTTTTTAGAACAACATCGGCGTATGCACCACCAGAGAATGCTCTTTTGTAAACTGTAAATGGACTAGTGCTAACAGGTAATTTGCTTACACCTGCACCTAGCGCAGCTTTTAATTTAACCGATAGGCGAGGAGCTATAGATTTACCTGAGTTGTTGTTTGCAACAACAATAACTTTTGCCCCAATTTTCTCAGCAACAGTGGCAATAACGCTAGTGTATGCTTGGCTATCTAATGTTTTAAGGTTATCCTGATTTACACTGATAACTTTTTGTGCACCGTAGTTTCCAAGTTGTTTTAGTTCTGCTTCGTCAACATTACCAATTGAAACAGCAACAGCACTGGTTCCCATCATTTCGGCTACCTTACTAGCGTAAGATACCAACTCGAATGATGATTTCTTGAATTTTCCGTCCCAGTTTTCGGTATATACTAGTACTGACATATTATTTCGGAATTAATAGGGTTCAACTTAAATTAATTTGGTTTCAGCCTGTAGCAGCTCAATTAGTTGCTTTGGATTTTCAGCATCAACAAACTTGCAGGCCGCTCTTGGAGCAGGCATTTCAAACTTAGCAGTTTCGGTTAAAGCATCAATAGCAACTGGCTCATAAAGTTTGATAACTTTTGTACGTGCCATCATAATACCGCGCATTGCTGCAATTCTTGGTTCTTTAGCGATACCTTTTTGTACAATTGCAACGAATGGTGCAGGAACAGTTACAATCTCTTTTCCACCATCAATTTCGCGGGTAATAACTGCGGTGCCATTTTCAATTCTCAAACTAGAAACAGCGGAAACCGAAGGCATACCTAAAAATTCAGCAAGCATACTACCAACAGCAGAGCTGTTGAAGTCGCTCGACTCAATTCCGCACATAATAATATCGAACTGTTCTTTTTTTACAACCTCAGCTAGTTGAGCAGCAACATGGTAAGCATCGGTTGGGTCAGCGTTTACTCTGATAGCATCATCGGCACCAATAGCAAGAGCTTTTCTGATTGTAGGTTCAGATGCTGCTAAACCAACGTGAGCAACAGTAACTGATTTTACACCAGTGCTAGCG
>WBUV01000410.1 GCA_008933525.1 Bacteroidales bacterium
AGAATAACCTTTCCCTATTTTTCTTTTTATTTACTTCAATTTTGACATACTTTGTATTTCAATTATAAATCGGGTTAAATAAATCCGATTTTAGTTTTCAATATTGATTTTTAATGAAAGACTTTACAACCGGGAGTGAATCTCGTCATATATTCAAATTTGCATTGCCAATGCTTATTGGCAATATATTCCAACAGTTATACAACATTGTAGACAGCATTATTGTTGGACGATATCTTGGCGATAAGGCATTGGCCGCAGTTGGCGCATCGTTCCCAATAATTTTTATGGTTATTGCATTGGTTATTGGAATTGGAATTGGCGCATCGGTTGTAATTTCTCAGTACTATGGAGCTAAACAGTACGATAAGGTAAAACGGGCCTCGGATACAACATACATTTTTTTGCTTGTTGCGGGTGTAATAATTACTATAATTGGAATAACCACCAGCGATTGGATATTTAGGTTATTACAACTTCCTGAAGAGTTAATGATTCCCGCCAAGGAATACCTGCATATATACATGTACGGTATGGTTATAATGTTTGGATTTAATGGAACATCAAGTATTTTGCGTGGAATTGGCGATTCAAAAACACCATTGTATTTTCTAATTTTTTCAACCTTTGCCAACATTGGGTTGGATTTACTTTTTGTATTAGTTTTTAAATGGGGAATTGCTGGGGCAGCTTGGGCAACAGTTATTTCACAGGCAGGCGCATTTATCGCAGCATTGCTTTACTTGAACCATAAACAGCATATTCTTAGGATTGATATGAAGAAGATATCCTTTGACTGGGATATTTTCAGGCAAAGCATTAAAATTGGCTTGCCAACAGGAATTCAGCAAACATTGGTTGCTCTGGGTGGTATGGCTATGATGGGGATTGTTAACACGTTTGGAACTCCAGTAATTGCGGCTTTCTCAGCAGCCGGAAGGGTTGATTCGTTGGCAGTTATACCCGCAATGAACTTTGCTGCAGCACTTTCAGGCTTTGTTGGACAAAATGTTGGAGCTGGAAAACTCAATAGGGTTGCCAATGGGCTAAAAGCAACCATGTGGATGTCGGTTGCAGTTTGCGCCTCAATAACTGTGGTAATAATAATCTGGGGAAAATCAATAATGACCATATTTACCACTAGCCCAAATGTGGTAGAAATTGGCTATCACTACCTTCTAATAGTCAGTGTATTCTATGTCTTTTTTGCAATAATGTTCAACATCAATGGATTGTTACGTGGAGCAGGCGCTGCAATAGTGCCAATGTATATTACGCTGGTTTCGCTTTGGCTAATTAGAATACCACTGGCATATTTTTTAAGCTATACTCTCGGAATGGGTGAAAAGGGTATTTGGTGGTCAATTCCTATAGGATGGATTTTTGGTGCAATTGCTGCAGTGATATATTACAAATATGGACGCTGGCAGAACAAATCGATAGTAAACCTTGCACTTATTGAAAGCGAAGAAGGGTTGATTGAGGATTAAATATCCCTCGCAAATTTCATCATTAGAGAATAAAGGATAAGATTTTAAAATCTTATTTATATCTTTGCGCATCAATTAATAAATGATTTAAACATGGCAAATAAGAAAAACCTAAAGAAAGACGTTGACTTTCTAGTAAGCGAAGTAGTTAGCGATTGCTATACTTTTATGCTAATTAACGGCGATAAGAATCACGATAAAGCTCTTGCTATCATCGAAACCATGCTTGAGAAACGCAACGAATTAATCACAAGAATCAACAATCCTGAGAATAAGCACGATGCAAAAGCAGTTAAGGCTCATTATAAAGCAATTCAAGAAGATTTAATGGTTGCTGTTGACGATAGTTTTACTAAACTTAGTGCAATTACTAAGTAATAGTCTTTACAAAAAATTTAAACCCAGTGCAAATACCCTGGGTTTTTTATTAGTAGAAATCCCCGAAATTATAATTTCGGGGATTTCTACTTTTTAAAACAAATATTAATGCTTAATATTCATAACCTCTTCGGGGTTGTGCTTATGCTTGAATAAAACTGCAAAAAGAACTGCAACAACCAATGAGTAAACGGCAAAAGTTATCCATATTCCAGACCAATCCTTCACATGTGTTACAGGATCTTCAAACCATTTTACAATAACAAAACCTGCAACAATATTGCCTAGCACCGCTCCTACTCCATTGGTCATCAGCATAAACAAGCCCTGTGCCGACGACTGAATAGAAGAATCTGTATTCTGCTCTACAAATAGGGCTCCTGAAATGTTGAAGAAATCGAACGCCATACCATATATTATGCACGATGCAATAATAAGCCCGAAACCAGTTACTGTGTTTTCAGCAATGCCAAATAGTCCAAAACGCAACACCCATGCTATCATACTGAACAGCATAACCTTCTTTATACCAAATCGTTTCATAAAGAATGGAATTGCTAAAATAAAGAGCGTTTCAGAAATTTGAGATATTGATAGTATTATTGTTGAGAAGTTATTTATCAGTTCTCCTTCAGGAAAAACGGTTGCATCCTGCAAAAAGCTATCGCCATAAGCATTGGTTAACTGGAGTGCAGCACCTAGCAACAGACTGAACAAGAAAAAGAAAGCCATTTTTCTCTGTTTAAACAGAATAAAAGCCTCAAGTCCAAGCCTTTGAATTAATGTACGACCATTGGTGTCTTTACTTTTAGCTTTTACAGTTGGCAGTGTTAAAAGCGAGAATAGACCAAGCACAAAAGCTAAAGCAGCAGCTATGTAAAACGATACTCTAATGCTATGACCAAGCCCCCACTCCTTTGTGAAAAAGTTGGTTACCCACATTGCCACAATAAAGCCTATTGTTCCCCAAACCCTAATTGGCGGAAAGTAGGTTACTGGATCCTTGCCCTCAGCCTTCAATACATTGAAACATATCGAGTTGGTTAGCCCTATGGTTGGCATATAAAAACTCATAGCAACTAAAAGTACCCAGAAAAATGTTATTGGAGAGTCTATTGCAGGCAAAAACAGCATTGTTCCACCAAAAAGAAGATGCAAAATTGCATATACATAGTTTGCTTTCCACTTATCAGCAATAATACCAAAAAGCGTTGGCATTATGAGCGATGCGAAACCCATTGTTGAAAAAACCAGACCAAACTGAGCGCCATTCCACTGCTTTTCAACAAATCCATAATGACCTAAAGTCATCATCCAAGCTCCCCACACAAAGAACTGTAGGAAGTTCATGGTCGTGAGACGAAATTTCAAATCCATATCCTTATGTTTTTATT
>WBUV01000411.1 GCA_008933525.1 Bacteroidales bacterium
ATTATGCAATTAGAATTAGAGATTAACATATTTAGTTGATAAATTCGGTATATCGTCTGTATAAATCATACCAAATAAATCTTTAATTCAACTACCTTTGCCACGTATGGGCTTTAAATCTTATTATGTTCTATTGCTTTGAAATCAAATGTTTTGTTGATGTACCTTAAGAGTTTAACCATAATAAATTTCAAATCGTTTAAGCAGCAGGAGTTGGAGTTCGATTCCAAAATTAACTGTTTTGTGGGCAACAATGGGCAAGGCAAAACCAATTTGCTCGATGCTATTTACTATCTTTCCATGTGTAAGAGTGCCTTTAATCCGAACGATAATCAGATAGTAAACCACGACGAATCATTTTTTGTACTTCAAGGGCGCTATAGCCGCAGGTTAATTGATGAGAGTATTTATTGCGGCTTTAAACGAACTGAGGGTAAAGTTTTCCGAAGGAATGGGAAAGATTACGAAAGATTGGCCGATCATATTGGGTTTTTACCAGTTGTTATGGTTTCACCTGCCGATTCTGCATTAATCGAAGAGTCGGGCGAGGAGCGGAGGAAGTACATGAACAGCGTAATTTCACAGTTCGATAAGATTTACCTCGACGAAATTATGCGCTATAACCGTGCGCTAGCACAGCGGAACAGCTTTTTGAAAAGTTACAAGGGTTCTACTTTCAACTATGATATTCTAGAGGCAATTGATGAACAGTTGGTTCAGTACGGAAAGATAATTCACGCTAAACGACATGAGTTTATCGGCGAACTGATTCCAATTTTTCAGGAATACTATTCTCGTGTATCGGGAGGTGCGGAGGTGGTTTCGTTAACTTATCGCTCTCAACTGAACAACAACGATTTACACGAGCTTTTAAGGGCTAATGTTGATAAAGATAGGGCTTTACAGTATACATCTGTAGGCATTCATCGCGACGATATAGTTCTTAATATTGATGGTTATCCTATTCGGCGCGAGGGCTCGCAGGGTCAGCAAAAAACCTACCTCATTGCGTTAAAGTTGGCTCAGTTCGATTTTCTCTCGAAAGTTTCGGAGATTAAGCCTTTACTTTTACTCGACGATATTTTCGATAAATTGGATTTTCAGCGAGTGGAGCAACTTATCCGGCTTGTGGCTCACGATGGTTTTGGTCAGATTTTTATTACCGATACCAACAAGAATAGAATAGACGAAATTTTAAGTAGAATACATTCAGGGTATCGATTGTTTAAAGTGGAATCGGCCGAGGTTAGTTTACTAGGGGAGAAAAGTTAGATGTTTATATATATTTTGTGTCATAACAAATCTACCAATCTAATAACAAAGTAATGAGTGACCATAATACAAAATCGTTGGGCGATGCTATTAAAGCCTTTATTGCTTCAATGAAATGGGAGGATAAGATTAATGAGGCTACACTTATTACCGATTGGGAAAAGATTATTGGAAAGGAAACAGCAAAGTATACAACCGATGTTAAGTTAAAGGATGGTAAACTTACCATTACCTTTAAGTCTGCTGCATTACGTTACGAACTGATGATGAAAAAAAAACTGTTAATCGATAGGATTAACAGTTACTTCAATACCGTTGTGGTAAAGGATATCGATTTCCGATAATATTAGTCTAATTCCTTAAGAATAAAGTAAACAACATTCTTCATTGCTTCATCAAAATTTGCGCAACCGCGGCGAGCATCAAGGTTGTACTGTGGAATAAGCATGTAGTTGTCGAGCAGAAACTCAAGTGTCACCTTTTCCTTGGTTCCCATAACTTCAGGCGAAAGTCTACCTCCACTTACTACTGTGGAGAATTTAATTTTATCTACATTCTGTTTTACAGAACTATCGTTCCGTTTTACCTCAAGTGCAGTGCAGTGCGTTTTGATGTAAGGTTTTTTTGAAATCTTTTTCCCCTTGTAAATTATTAAACCGTAGGTTTCAACCGTTGCTGTTGCCATTGGGTTGGTTGCTGCGCAGGTTGTTTCGTAGTAGAAATCTTTCCCATCGTAGTTAACAATACCCTTGTAAATATTACTATTCTGTGCTTTTGTGCTAAAGGAATAAGCCAGTAGTATTGAGAATACTAACAAAATGTTTTTCATAACTATAAGTGTTTTAAATTAATAGTTCAGAAACTTCTAAAATCAATTCATTTAATCTATAATCACAAATCGTGCCTGAAAATTATCGCCTAGTAAATTTCTCGTTTCGAGAAAAAGAAACTCCACTCGCGTTCTGCATTCTCGTAACTATCCGATGCGTGAATTGCGTTTTGTGTGGTGTTTGTTGCGTATAGTTTTCGTATAGTTCCTTCTGCTGCTTGTGTGGGGTCAGTTTTTCCAATTACTTCGCGGAGAGTTTCCACCGCGTTGGCTCTTTCCAGAACCATTGCCATAACAGGGCCTGAACTTATGAATGTTGTAAGTCTATCGAAAAACTCTTTACCTTGATGTATGTCGTAAAACTGCTCAGCTTTTCCTTTTGTGAGCATGGTTATTTTAATTCCCCTAAGTTTAAATCCGGCTTTAAGTATTTCGAGTAAGATTTCGCTTACACAATCCTTTTTAAACGAATCGGGTTTAATCATGCAGAAAGTGAATCGTGTATTCATATATTTAGATTTTATGTGGTTTCGAATAACTGCCTAACTTTATAGAAGTTGTTTTTTTTGAGTTAAAAATTTACTTATTAAAGATGAGAGATAATTCTGTTTCGCAATTACTAACTATAAACACTCGTTGTTCAAATTTTTTCTAAAATAGCTAATTTAATCCTCATTGCAAAGTCTATCTTTGTAACAATTATTAATTAATTCCGAGCAATGTATTTAAATTTTGATATACAATCACTTAAAAAAGTTAAGGAGTTACTCCAAACTTCGAATAGAATTGTGTTAACAACGCATCATAACCCCGATGGCGATGCAATAGGTTCGGTTTTGGGTTTTTACCATGCGTTGAAAAATGTCGGTATTAGTTCCACGGTTGTTACACCCAACGGATTTCCAGATTTTTTAATGTGGCTACCCGGAGTTGATACTGTTACAAAGTACTCCCAAAGTAAGGAGTTAACCGCTGAGATTTTTTCCAACGCCGACTTGATTTTTTGCTTGGATTTTAATGGTTTTCGTCGTACTGAGTCCATGGAGAAGATACTTAGCGATGCTACAGGTGTTAAGGTGTTAGTCGATCATCATCCCGACCCTGAAAGCAAGTTCGATCATTCATTTTCGTTTACCGAGGTTAGCTCAACTGCTGAGCTT
>WBUV01000412.1 GCA_008933525.1 Bacteroidales bacterium
GGGGAACCTATGAGCGTGGCGTAATGGCAGGTAGAATTCTAAGAATAAGTGAAAAAGGATATTTATTCAAAACCTACGAAGCAAAACTCAGCATAGAATCCTTTGGAGCATTACGCGGCACTAGTCCTATTGCCGAAACTTTCGATTTTTCGGTATCAACTAAGCAGGATTCAATTGTTAAGCAACTACAGGAGGTTGCTCTAACCGGGGAACGAGTTAATATTCATTACATAAAAAGGTATATCCGTGTTCCTTGGCGGGGTAGTACCAAGTATTTTGCGGTAGAAGTTGAACGAGTAAAGAAGAAATAACAGAAAAGGCAGCCGATAGGCTGCCTTTAGTATCGCACAAACTATTTCTAGTGTTCTCTTCTTCCACCGCCTGTACGACGTTCGCCGCCAAAACCACCACGACGCTCGCCACCACGATCACCGCCACCACGGCTATCGCGATCGAATCCACCACGGCCACCGCCACGGTTGAAACCACCACCACCGCTACGTTCACGGTTAAAACCACCACCTCCACGAGGTTTGTCGGTTTTAGGTTTAGCCTCAGTTACACTGATAACTTTACCATCATACTCAGCACCTGTAAGCTCTTCAATAGCTTTTTTAGCTTCTTCATCGTTATCCATTTCAACGAATCCGAAACCTCTAGAACGCCCAGTTTCCCTGTCGGTAATTACTTTGGCGGATTTAATCGCGCCATACTCTTCGAAAAGTTGCCTTAGGTCATCGTCGCTGATTCTGTAACTCAGACCTGACACGTAAATGTTCATAAATTAAATTAAATTAGATGATTGATTTTTTCGAGCCCTAAGTCATTAACTACCATCTTTTAGTCGGGAAAAACTACGTTAGACAGAAAGTGTTTTCGTTGCTGCTTATTTCTCAAATTTGTGCAAATGTACGTCTTATTTTCGGATAAACACCTTTTTTTAATAATCTTTCAACAAAAAAAGAGCCTATCGGCAATGATAGGCTCTTTAATATAAATCTTGATATAATTATTTAGTTGATTCTTCTAATCTTTTCATAATTGAGAAGATAAAAAGAGCCGATAGAATACAGCAAGCAATGAAAATTGCCCATAATTGCCATAATTCTATTCTATCCCAGAAGAAACTTCCCACAAATAGTAATTTATTACCAATAGCTGTAGCTAACAACCAACCACCTTGCATTAAACCTTGGAAACGCTGAGGAGCAACCTTCGACACAAATGATAATCCCATTGGGCTTAGGAACAACTCTGCAACAGTTAATACAAGATAACTACTAATTAACCAGTAAGGCGAAATTCGACCCCACTCTGTTAAACCTTGATCAGCAACTGTATGTGGTGCTATTAGATTTAAGGAAGCTAAAAGAACTATAACAAAACCAAGCGATGCGATAATCATACCGTAACCAATTTTTCTTGGTGTAGTAGGTTCCATATTCTTCTGCTTCAACCAGCTAAAGATACCCATCACAGGGAAGGTAAGTACCACTATAAACAATGGGTTGAACGATTGGAATACCTCTGGTGCAATTGGATTGCTTGCACTGTAACCTGCCACTAATTTATAGGTTAAGAAACCTAAACCTAAGAACATCGCTAAGCCAATGATTCTTTCAGAAACTTGCTTTCTAGCGAATGCAACAAACAAACCAGCCAATGTACCTATAAATGCAAGCATTGACCATAAATTAAAGAAGATATTAGTAAATGGTCCAACCTCTTTAACTGTATAATCTCTTGCAAAAAGTGTAAGCGTTAAACCATTTTGGTGGAACGACATCCAGAAGAAAATAACCACAACAAAAACCAACAAAAGTGAAGTTACTTTTGGTAGTTCCTCTTTAGTAGAAATTTGGAACATTGTTGCTACAAAACCAATAAATAATCCTATTGCTAGACCTAACGCAAAGTCGTTAAGAATAAAATAGAAAAGAACTGAAGTAGCAGCCATTAAACCACCAGAAATAACCAAATTAATAATGTTTTTCTTAGTAATCAACGAACCTGTCTTTTCTGCATTTTCAACTTTCTTCTTTTCCTTATTGGGTAGATGCTTGTTAAAAATAATATATACTAAAAGCGATATAACCATAGCAATTGAAGCAACACCGAAAGCATAGTTATACCCTTTTGAGAAAGCAGCAAGGTAGTTGTTTGCGAACTCAGTTAGTTGCTCTGTTCCTGTAACTAAATTTCCTGAAACTTTGCTTGCCAATCCTTCAAACTTTGCAAGTGCATCAGCTTCTACAACCTTACCATCAATAAAGGCGTGGCAAAGAGCGGGTAAACTACCATCATGTTCAAACCCTTGAGTTCTCAAGAACCAATTTCTAATTCCAGTAGCAACAAATGGAGCGAAGAAAGCACCAACGTTAATACCCATGTAAAATATCATAAATGCAGTGTCGCGTACACTTGAATACTTTGGATCATCGTACATTTGACCAACAACTGCTTGGAGATTTCCCTTAAACAAACCATTACCAAAAGCAATCACAAACAACCCTAACAATGTCATATTTAAAGACATTCCAGGCATCGCAATCATTGCATAACCGCCAAACATTATTATCAAACCAAACAGAATAACTGTTTTGTAGCGGCTAGTGGCATCGGCTAGAATACCTCCAATTAGGGCTAAGGCATAAATTGCAAAGTAGAACCAACTATAGTATCCACCTGCCTCATTTGCAGAAAGTCCATACTTGGCTTGAAGAAACAAAACCAAAATGGCCATCATTGTGTAGAACCCGAAACGCTCTCCCATATTAGAAAAGAACGCTACCAATAGTCCTTTAGGATGATTTTTTAACATAGATTTATTGTTATTTGGTTAATAATTATTTCTATTTTTCGAGAATTGGACAAAAATACTCCATTTTGGTTTATATACAACTGTTAAAATAATGTTGTAAAATCATTTTCTTAATGTAACCTTAAATGCATTAAATTAAAAATCAGCAAAGTAAATTTAGTAATAAAATAAAAAATAGTTATTCATCGCTTGAAATATTATTCAGTTTTGTCGGTTTTAGACTAATTTTGATTTTGAAACTCATCGCTTGTTTATAAATGAAAATTTTCAGCTCCGAACAGATTCGCGATATCGATGCATACACCATAGCCAATGAGCCAATTGCCTCCATTGACTTAATGGAACGGGCATCCGATGCTCTGTTTGGATGGATAGCCAAAAATCTTCCTACCTCAAACAAGTATATTTTCGTTTGTGGCCCAGGCAACAATGGTGG
>WBUV01000413.1 GCA_008933525.1 Bacteroidales bacterium
TCCAACGCGTGTGCAGTAAGCCTTCATTATTCTAAAAACTTCGCCAATACTTTGTGGCGATATACCTAAGCCTGTGCAAGCCCCAGCGCAAATTGTGTTGGACGATGTTACAAATGGGTATGAACCAAAATCGATATCGAGCAATGAACCCTGAGCTCCTTCGGCAAGAATTTTTTTGTTTTGATGAAGATGCTCGTAAACTTCGTATTCTGAATCAATGAGGTCGAATCTTTTAAGCACTTCAATTCCCTTAAACCAATCCTGTTCGTGTTGTTCAATGTTGCTTTGGTAGTTGTATTGCTTAAGGATATCTTTGTGTTTATTCTTAAGGTTATTGTACTTTTCAACAAAGTTAGGGGCAAGTGTATCGCCAACGCGCAAGCCGTTGCGGCCTGTTTTATCCATATAGGTTGGGCCAATACCTTTTAGAGTTGAACCAATTTTGCTCTTACCCTTTGCGGCTTCCGATGCTGCATCGAGTTCGCGGTGCGAGGGTAGTATTAAGTGCGCTTTTTTTGATACTTTAAGGGTTTCCTTTAGGCTAACACCCATTTTTTCGAGAGCATCAATTTCCTTGGCAAAAATAATTGGGTCAATAACCACTCCATTCCCAATAATATTGATGCAATTGGGGTGAAATATTCCCGAAGGGATTGTGTGTAATACGTGTTTAATGTTGTTGAACTCCAACGAGTGACCAGCATTTGGTCCTCCTTGAAAGCGTGCAATTACATCGTAGTTTGGAGTCAGCACATCAACAACTTTTCCTTTTCCTTCATCGCCCCACTGGAGGCCCAGTAAAACATCAACTTTAACCATGTGTTTAATACGTTTTCGATATAATTAGTAAACAGTTATAATGCATTAAAACGCATTATAAATTCCTCCTAAAGTTACAAACTTTAACTGAGTTGCAGGGGAAAACTTATCAACAGTTGATTGACTATTGCGGTTGGTTTTACTCAGGCATTGGCATTTGGTCAATCTCGTTCTGGCAGTTTTGGCACAAGCCATAAAGGTACAGCGAGTGATGTGATATGCTGAAGTTCGAATTTTTACGGGCTGAGTTTAGTATCTCCTGAATACGTGGGTCGCAGAACTCAATTACCTTGCCGCAACGGGTACAAATAAGGTGATCGTGTTGTTTGCACTCGTAAGCTTTTTCGTATTGCGAAAAGTTTTTGCCAAACTGATGCTTTACAACCAAGCCGCACTCAAGTAGCAAATCGATTGTATTATAAAGTGTTGCACGACTAACCTGGTAGTTTTTATTCTTCATTTGGATATAAAGTGTCTCTATATCGAAATGAGTCTCGTGAGAGTATATTTCATCGAGAATTGCAAAGCGCTCTGGGGTTTTACGATGACCTTTACGTTCAAGGTAATCGGTAAGTATCCGTTTAACTACATTCTTAGTGTCGTGGCAAATCATGGTTATTTAGTCTTATTTTAAATAGCAAATTTAGCAAAAGGTTTTTATTAAGCACAAATCTTTTCAATATTTTCAAAACAACAATATGTGGGATTTGTTTAATCGTCCACTTTATCCATGCGTTTAACGTTATCCATTCCTTTAATTTTCATCAAGTTCATGATAAGATTGTTCAAGTGGCTAACATCATGTACATAAAGATCGATGAATCCTTCGAAAATTCCATCGTGACTTTCAATGTGGAACTTCCGGATATTTACCATTAACTCGTCCGATATAACTTTTGTAATTTCGCTAATAATACCTATTCTGTCCATTCCCTTTACATCAATGCGGGCAAGAAACGAAAGCATTTTATGGGTTGTCCATTTTGCGCTAACAATTTTATCGCCGTACTGCGACATAAGTCTAACCGCTTCGGCGCAAGTCGCTTTGTGAATGATAACCATATCGTCGGGGGAAATGTAACCTATTACTTCATCGCCAGGAATAGGCTTGCAGCAACGAGCCACAATATAGGTTGGGTTTTCCTCGTCTACATTCTCGTTTAGTAAGAATGGCTTTTTAGTGTCAATTTTAAGGGGTTTAGAAGGTTCAGCTTCATACTTGCTTTTTTTACCCAGTTGTAAACTCCAGTAATGTATCCACTTGTTTTTTGTATTCTTTTTAAGAATTCTTTTCAGATTATCAAGAGTTATCAGTCCCGATCCTATTTTGCTGTATAATTCATCTTTTGAATAGGTTTCGTATGCTGGTAAAATCTTTTTAAACACTCTGGATGAAGGTTGTATTCCAAGCTCTGTGAGTTTGTTTTCGAGTATGTTTTTGCCCTTTTCAATTCTGTTTTTTGTTTCGGTTTTTAGGGCTCCCTTAATCGCAGCTTTAGCTTTAGCTGTTGTCGCATATTTAAGCAGTTCCCATGTGGGTTTTTGCGATGAGGCTGTAATAATCTCGATCTGATCGCCACTGTTTATCTGATAACTAAGAGGAACAAGTTTGTGATTTACCTTAGCCCCGATAGATTTATTTCCAACTTCGGTGTGGATTTCGTAGGCAAAGTCGAGAGCTGTTGATCCTTTGGGTAGGCTTCTAGTTTCGCCTTTTGGAGTAAAGACAACGATTTCGGATGTGAATAGGTTTAGTTTAAACTCATCGAGGAATTCAAGTGCGTTTTCTTGGGGATTCTCGAGCATCTCTCTAACTCGCTTAATCCATTTATCCAATTCATTTTCATGGCTGGATGGTTCCATGTCTTTGTACTTCCAGTGTGCAGCAAATCCTCTCTCGGCAATATCGTCCATTCTTCGAGAGCGGATTTGCACTTCAACCCATTGACCGTTAGGTCCCATTACTGTGCAGTGAAGGGCTTCGTACCCATTTGCTTTTGGTGTTGAAACCCAATCGCGGAGCCGATCCGGTTTTGGCTTATAAATGTCCGTGATTATTGAGTAAATATGCCAACACTGAGTTTTTTCAGGAATGTGAGGGTAGGGGTTGAATACTATTCGGATAGCTAGCAGGTCGTATATTTCTTCGAATGAAACGTTTTTTGATTGGATCTTTTTCCAGATGGAGTAAACCGATTTGGGTCGGCCGTTTATTTCAAAATCAATATTGTTTTCTTCCAGTTTTTTAATAATGGGTAACGAGAAATGGTTGATTTGTTGAATTCTCCGTTTTTCGTTATCAGCAATTTTCGACCTAATTTCTTCGTAGGCCTGAGGAAATCGGTACTTTAAGCTTAAGTCTTCCAGTTCAGTTTTAATTGCGTAAAGTCCAAGTCGGTGTGCAAGTGGAGCGTATAGGTAAAT
>WBUV01000414.1 GCA_008933525.1 Bacteroidales bacterium
TGGCAACTCAAAGTTCGTTCGTTGTTTCTGAAAGTATTCTTCAAGTTGACGTTGTGTTTCGATAATTAAATCAGTTTGCTTAAACTCGAATGTCGCTTGTAATCCTTCTTGAATTCTATCGTCAATAGCCTGTCGCATTTTCCGGTAACGCCAATCGCAAAGGCAGAGACTACCATTGTAATCGCCTAGTATAAGTTCTCCGAGGGAAGTTTTAAAGTTTTGGATATAAATACTCATTTACATGTTTTAATTTACTCAAATCTAAAGCGCAAGATTTTTCACTACATCACTTTGCAGTACTTTTTTAAATATTGAGAAGCAACACTAACGCTTAGCACAGAGGCCTTTCTCCAGTCGTCGCAAGCTTTTGAGTTTTCGTTAACTTTCATATAGCACGTTCCTCTGTTAGTATAAACATTTCCGTTGTTTGGCTTTAGTTTTAAAGAGTAGTTGTAATCCTCAATTGCTTTTTGAAATTGTTCACTTACTAAATAACAATTTCCCCTATTAAAGTAATAGAGATACACGAGATCAAAGTCTTCACCATTTACTTTACTAAAATTAATTGATAATGTATATTGTTGTATTGCAATTTCATACTCATTGTTGAATTTATATAATTCCCCGAGGTAAAAGGATAACTCATCGTCATCATTAAAAATTCGAGTCCCTTTTTTTAAATTATCAATAATTGCTATTGAATAATTTTTCCCTAAAACACTTGCTTTATACAAAGTCTGGTATGTCGCCCTGAATGTTGAATCAATTGAAATGGCTTTAAAAAGGCTATCGATAGCGGCATTGAATTCTCCATTGTTTATAAGTTTTACTGCATCATTTGTTAAGTAGATGGTTTTATTTCTATCTTCAAAATCAACAGTATAATCCTGTGCATTAGCTCGAATTAAGCAAATCAACATTAATGTAAAAAGTAAGATTTTCATGTTTAGTAGTATTTTAGAAATATTTTGATACAAGAGCCTTCAATATATCGAAATTAATAGGTTTTGTTATATAATCGTTACAGCCCGCTTGAATTGCTTTTTCTTTATCGCCTGCCAATGCGTGAGCTGTTTGTGCAATAATTATAACCTTGCTATTGAATTTTCGAATTTCTTCGGTTGCTTCCAACCCAGTCAATTCTGGCATTTTGATATCCATTAAAATTAAATCAATATCAGGGTTCTTTCGAATAATATCGACTGCGCTTTGCCCATTATTTGCCTGAAAAACTGTAAAGTCTAAATTGCCTAGCATCAGCGTTAACAACATACTAGAAGCAGAATCATCCTCGGCAATGAGCACTCTTAGCTTAGGGAGATTCGGTTGCGACAACTTAGGCTCAACGATTGGTTTTGTTTCTACTACAACCTCTTGTTGAACGGCAGGAATTGTAAAATGGAAAACAGAACCCACATGCTCTTCGCTCTCAACCCATATTTTGCCCCCAAGCATCTCGACAAAAGCTTTGGTAATTGATAAACCCAGACCTGCTCCTTGATAGGCTCTTTTATCGCTAATATCAGCCTGAACAAACCGCTCAAAAATGGCTTTCTGCCGATCCTTAGGAATACCAATACCTGTATCCCTAACTAAGAACTCAAAAGTGTTATCTTTACAAAAATACTCTACCTCAACAACTCCTGTATCGGTGAATTTTATGGCATTCTTAATAAGATTAGTAAGAATTGCGTAAATTTTTTCGCCATCGGTATTAATAGTTGAAGCCTCTGGGCAGACTCCTTTTTTAAGCAAGAAAGCCAGTCCTTTACGTTCAGCTTCGGGTTTAAAGAAATCGTATAAGTATTTTAATTGCTCATCAATATTGGTTGGTGCAATCTTCAACTTCATTTGGCCCGACTCAATCTTTGAAATATCAATTATATCGTTGATAATATTCAGTAATCTAAAACCGCTCTTTTCAATAATATTGATGTATTCCCTCTGTTCCTCAATGTTTCCCTTAGCCTGCTTAAGCAAACTCGTAAATCCAAGAATACCATTCATTGGAGTTCTAATCTCGTGACTCATATTTGCAAGGAATGCCGATTTTAGCCTATCGCTCTCCTCCGCTTTTTCCTTTGCTTGAAGCAACTCAATTTCTGTTTGCTTGCGCTCGGTAATATCAATTGTAAATCCAGCAAGAAAACGAGGCACACCTTTCATCTGAATAGGAAATTTTATTGTCGTATAGAATCGTCCATCCAACTCCTCCTCAATTTCATACACTTTACCCTCCTGCAATATTTTCAAGTCGTCAGCAACCATACTTTTTGCAAAATCAGAGGGAAACAGTTCATACATCGTTTTGCCAAGTATCTCTGTTATTGGCCTCCCAAGCATTTTTTCATAATTATGGCTTAAATGGAGGGATCGAATATTGGTATCTTTGAAGAATACATAGATTGGGCTGTACTTCATAAACTGATTGAATATCTCTTCAATTTCTTCAGCCTTTTCCTTAGCTTTTATAATTTCTTTTTCGAATCGTTTAATGTAAGTAATATCTGTGAATACTGTTAGCATTGAAGGTTTACCCTCATACAGAAAAGGAAATGCAGTAACAAGAACATCTATAGACTCCCCATCCAATCTAATAAATTGCTCCTCAACCGTCTCAGCCTTAATATTATTTGCTAAACTATCCTTTATTCTTTTCAGAACTGTTTCTTTATATTCTGGGTGCACAAATTCTATTGCTGAAAGTCCTATCAAATCTTGAATGCTATTTGACCTCATAATTTTAGCAGCGGCATCATTCCCAAAAACAATTTTTCCATCCTGATGAATGATTACGCCGTCAGGTAATATCGAAACCATTGTTCTATACTTGGCTTCACTTTCTTCTGCTTTTTGTTTTGCCCTCAGCAGTTCTAATTCTATCTCCTTTTTCTGCGTTATATCTTCGGAGATTCCCAATAGGTATTTGTTATTGCCCTGTTTATCTTTAATCGCAATTTTTTTAGTGTATAGTATTTTAGTACCAAATTTTGTGTCAATTTTTTCTTCCTCTATAACGAGTAGATTTTCTTTCTCAAATACGAGTTTATCCTTTGATGTGAAGAAATCGGCCTGATCTTTTGGGAAAAAATCATAATCTGTTTTGTCAATTAAATCTTGTTTATTTATACCTAAAAAATTCTCACCTGCTTTATTCATCAGGACAAACCGAAGGTCATCGGCGCTTTTAATAAAAATCATATTTGGAATATTCTCTAGAATATTCA
>WBUV01000415.1 GCA_008933525.1 Bacteroidales bacterium
CATGTACTCTGGGTGTATTGCCATTTTTGTGAAAATGTGGTTTAGATTCGAGTAGGTTTTGTATGGCTTGTCTTTTCGCTCAAGGGTAAGGTAAAAGTAATAGTTTGTGTTTTCCTGAACATTCGAAATGGAGTACTTGTTGGTAAAAATACTTATGCTATCGCTTAAAAGTTGAAAACTATTTATATCGGGGCTATTGCTCCAGTATAGTTGATATTTTTTTCTGTTGGGATTCGACCATCCGTTGATGTCGAGATTATAGTAATGTTCCCAGTACAAATCCAATTTTGCGTTACAACTATCATACTTGGTAGTTAACCATATTTGTGCGTGTTCTGGCGATAATCTACTTGGTTCAGTTAACCCCAACGAGGCAATTTTGTAGTGTAATCGCTCGTTATTTCCGTTGGCATTTAAATCGGTGTAGGTGAATGTGTTTTGGTCAACAGTGTCAATTTCAAAGAATGTCATTGTGCTTCCTAAAAGAGATCCCCTGTATATAATATATCCAATGGGGTTTGGGTATTGCGGATCAAATGATGGTGCTGTCCAATGGAGTATTGGCTGGCCCGATGCTATATCAATGGTTAAATAATCGAATGTGGGTTCTTTGGGTTTATTGTATGTTTGAGCATAGCACCCCAAATATATAAGTGTGAAAAACAGTAGACTGAATAATTGTTTTGTTTTCATATCCTTATGTTTAATCATTCTCTATTTTGCCAGCAACACTTTCAACAAGATCATTCTTATTGAGGTACTTATTCGCAATTTCGATTAGCTCCTTAGGTGTTACAGTGTTTATTGTATCTATTGTTCTCTCATAAAATGAATAGTCGAGATAGTTGTATTCATATAGACTTGCGATGCTATCGGCAATGGCAAATGGTCCGTCAAATGTTCGTAGAACTTCGCCAATTAAATGACTTTTAACTAGTTCAAGTTCTTCGGTTGAAACCTCTTCGGAGCAAAGTCTATCAATTTCTTTGTATATCTCGCTCAATGTGTTTTTTGTGAACTCAGCACCAACTTCGGTTCCTATTACAAATACCGACGTGTCTTTGAATGGTAAGAATGTTGATGATATTCCGTAGGTATATCCCTTATCTTCCCTGATGTTTCGCATTAACCTCGATCCAAAGTATCCTCCCAGTATGGTGTTTAAAACCATAAACTTAGGATAATCTGGGTGGTTGCGTTTAAACATCAGTTTACCAATTCTAATTGCCGACTGCAGTGCATCATTTTTATACGAGAATACTTTTTGCTGTGTTTGTAATACTTGGGGTAATGTTGCCGGTTCAATATTTTTATTTGCGCCAAAGTGGGTTGTGCCAAGATTTTCTTCAACTATTCTTATTTCTTTGTCGGAAATTTTCCCAGATAAAATAATTAAGCAATTATTTGAGGAATGAAATTGATTGTGGAAATCGACTATTGAGCCCCTCTCTAATATTTCAAAGTCGTTTGGTGTTGCATAAGCTCCGTAAGGGTGTTGGTTTGAGAATAGTGTGCTGAAAAAATTCTGTCGCGATATGGTTACCACCTTTTCAAGTTCAACAATTAAAGCCTGTTTACCTTTCTTTTTGAATATATCAAGTTCATGTGCTGGGTATACGGGGTTATACATCATATCCGTAAGCACGCCTAGTGAGTTACTTAGAAATTTGTTTGTTGAATACAGTGTTAGTGAGGCAAAATCCCTATCGAACGAATGCTCAGGAAAACTACCGTAAAAGTCGAACATTTCGGCAATTTGCTGCGATGTTTTGGATGTGGTTCCTTCGCTTAGCATTGATATTGCTGCTCGCGCCGATAATGCTTGATTTTGGTAACGGGTTCCTGCGTTGAAAATAATTTCAATTTTTGAGACATCCTGTGTTCCCGCATTTACTGCAATAAGTTGAGCCCCATTGGCCAATTTTACAGGTTGGTTTTTGGGGATCAGTATCTTACCTGGTGTTATCTTATTGGGCGCTTTTGTTCTGTCGAGCATAGCCTATGCTGTTTTATTTGCTTGATTTATAGTAAAGTGTTGAACAGTTGTTCTCGTTAAGTAGCATTTTAGCTACATGTCTAACCGATTCTGGTTTAACACTTCGGTACTTTTGGACTTCCAAGTTGATTTTTTCAGCATCGCCCAATAATTCGTAAAAAGCAATATTCATAGCTTTGTTGAGTGTACTACTTTCTTCAAAAGTGAAGTTTGATTCGAATTTGTTTTGAACTTTTTCTAGTTCATACTCCGAGATTAAATCGTGATGTAAATAAGAAATTTCCTCGTTTAATGCGTTTTCAGCTTCTTCAAAACTTGTTGTTGGATAGAGTTGTCCGGTGATAATAAAAAGGCCTTTGTCAATATCTCCGGTAATATATGCATTAACATTGCTAAAGAGTTGTTTTTCCTTTACTAAGCGTTGGTAAAGCCGTGCTGATTTTCCATTGGAAAGAAGGTCGGAAAGAAGGTCGGTGGCAGCATAATCTGGGTGATTTCTGTTGCACATATGGTAGGCTTTGTAAATCGCATTAAAGGGAACATCCCGAACAACTTCCAGTTTTCTTGGCGAGGTTTGGGTTGGTTCTTGTGGAATATTTCTTTTCGAAATATTTCGTTTTTCAATTGGGCCAAACCATTTATTCGCAAGATCAATGATTTTGTTTGGTTCAACAGGACCTGCAATACTGAGAATTGCATTGTTTGGAGCATAATGGCTGTAGAAAAAATCCTTTACATCGTTAAGCGTTGCATTTTTTATGTGCTCTGGCGATTTTCCAATAGTGGGCCACATATATGGATGTGTAGTGTATGCCAAAGGTCTTAAATTTAGCCATACATCGCCATAAGGTTGATTCAAGTATCGTTGATTAAATTCCTCTATCACAACACTTCGCTGAACATCCAAGCTCTTTTTCGAAAAGGCCAGACTAAGCATTCTGTCGCTTTCTAGCCAAAAGGCTGTTTCGATGTTTTCTGCTGGGAGCGTGATGTAGTAGTTTGTTATGTCGTTGTTGGTAAATGCGTTGTTTTCACCTCCAACTCGCTCTAAATGCTCGTCGAATACAGGAATGTTAAGTGAACCTCCAAACATTAAGTGTTCAAATAAATGGGCAAAACCTGTTTTGTCAGGGTTTTCGTCTTTCGATCCAACATCATACAAAAGATTAAACGATGCTATAGGAGTGCTATAATCCTCATGAATAATAAGTTTTAAGCCGTTTGGGAG
>WBUV01000003.1 GCA_008933525.1 Bacteroidales bacterium
CTATAAAACCTAGCCGAAGGTGATGTTTATTACATATTTACAATATTAAGATTATTTAAGCATTAAGATTTAAAAACATAAAACTCTGATAAGCAATGCTATATCAAAATAAAAGTTGAATTCTACTTACTATGTTTAAAAACACTATTTTTGCTTTTAAAGGGAAGGAGTATCTTTGCAAAATTTATTTTTTCAAAAAAAGATAGATATTGCAACTAGAATTCATTAAAAAAGTAGCAAGTTTTATTGCAGAACACAATTTAACCAGTATAAGAATCTAAACTAAAACAACACATATGAAGACCAAAGAAGAAATTGTAGAGAATTGGCTTCCCCGGTATACCGGACAAAAGCTTGAGGATTTTGGCTCCCACATTTTGCTTACAAACTTTAGGGGTTATTTGGAGTTTTTCGCCAAATACCACAACGTTGAAATTGTAAACCCACTTGCCAATATGCCCTGCGCCACAGCAGATGGTATTACAATGATTGACTTTGGAATGGGAAGTCCCAATGCTGCAACAATTATGGACCTTTTAAGTGCCATAAAACCCAAAGCAGTTTTATTCCTTGGCAAATGCGGTGGATTAAAGAAGAAAAATGAGGTGGGCGATTTTATTATCCCAATTGCGGCTATTCGCCACGAAGGTACATCGAACGACTATATGCCCCCAGAAGTGCCTGCACTGCCTGCATTTACTCTTCAGCGCGTTGTTTCGTCAACCATTAAGAACCACCAACGCGACTACTGGACAGGAACAGTTGTAACCACAAACCGCAGGGTATGGGAATACGACGATAATTTTAAAGAATATCTACGATTAACCCGAGCTATGGCAATAGATATGGAAACAGCTACTATATTTACAGTTGGTTTCTATAACGAAATTCCAACGGGTGCTATGCTACTGGTAACCGACCAGCCTATGATTTCGGAAGGTGTAAAAACCACCGATAGCGATAAAAAGGTTGACAACCTGTTTGTGGAGGACCAAATTAAGATTGGAATTGAGTCGATGAAACGCTTAATAAACAATAGCGAATCGGTAAAGCATCTTCGATTCTAATTATAAATGGCAAAACAGAACTTAACACTCGACTCTTACGTCAATATTATAGATGAGCTTAAAAACAAGATTTTTAAGCCCATCTATTTTCTTACCGGCGACGAAACTTACTACATCGACAAAATATCGGACTACATTGCCGATAATGTGCTAACAGCAGAGGAAAAGGCTTTCAACCAAACAATTATCTACGGAAAGGATATCTCCATTGCTGATGTAATTAACTCGGCTCGCCGCTTCCCAATGATGTCAAACTATCAGGTTATCATTGTTAAGGAGGCGCAAAACATAAAAAACCTTGCCGATCTTGAAATTTACCTCAAAACGCCACAACCATCAACAATTCTTGTAATTTGTCACAAACCTAAATCGGACGGAAAAGCTAAGTCCGATAGGCTAACCAAGGTTACCAACCTTGCAAAACAAAAGGGTGTTTTCTTTGAATCGAAAAAACTCTACGATTACCAAATACCCGATTGGATTATAAATTACCTCAAACAAAAGAATATCAAGATTGACTTGGTTGCAGCAAATCTGCTCAATGAGTACTTGGGTAACGATTTAAGCAAAATTTCGCACGAACTGGAGAAATTAATCATTACTCTTCCACCCGATAACAAGCAAATTACAAGTCAAAACATCGAGCAAAATATTGGCATTAGCAAAGACTTTAACCGCTTTGAACTAACAAAGGCATTGGGCGAGAAAAATGTGCTTAAAGCCAATAGAATTGTAGATTACTTTGCTCACAACGCTTCGGCAAATCCATTTGTGCTCACTGTATCGGCAATTCATCAGTACTTTGTAAAGATATTCCGGTTGCATTTTTTAAAGGATAAAAGCCGAGAGAATATTGCCCGAGAATTGGGAGTAAACCCTTTCTTTACAGCCGAATACGAAACCGCCGCAAAAAAGTACGACCCCAAAAAGTGTATTGATATTTTTGCACTACTCCGCGATTATGATATGCGCTCAAAGGGAGTTAACAACAACTCCACCGATCACGGCGAACTTCTCCGAGAATTAGTTTTTAAAATATTGCACTAAGTATGACCCTAATTATATTAGTTGTTACTGTTGCTGTATCGCTATATGCCTTTGGCGAGAATAACCTTATGCAACGGCTGCTTTTAAGTCCATACCGTGTTTTCAAGAACAAGGAATGGTACAGGTTAATTACCCACGCCTTTGTCCACGCAGGGTTCTTGCATCTTTTTATAAATATGTTTGTGCTGTATTCGTTTGGAATGGCAGTTGAGCATTGGCTTAAGCAATTACAGGCAAGCGGTTATATTGATTATCCAATACTACACTTTTTTACACTTTACTTTGGTGGAGTGGTAATTGCTACGCTTACAACACTTAAAAAACATAAGGATAACTACTACTATCAAAGTGTGGGAGCATCGGGAGCGGTATCGGGGTTTGTTTTCTTCTGTGTTTTCTTCGATCCACTCGAGAGTTTATACTTAATGGCGGTTATTCCAATCCCGGGGATTGTGTTTGCCGTGGCATACTTAGCATACTCACACTACATGAGCAAAAAGGAGGGCGATAACATTAACCACGATGCGCACTTTATTGGTGCTGTATTTGGTTTTATTTACCCACTGTTAATTAATCCAAAGTTAATATTCCACTTTTTGAGTAGTTTGAAGTTGATGTAAATTGTGATGAACATTAATGTAACCACATCTGACATCTCCGAGATTCACGCACATCAATACGTTGTAATTCTTGCATCGACAACAAAAGGTTGGATTTTTGTTCGAAACAAGCAACGAACCACTTGGGAATTGCCTGGAGGGCACATAGAGCCAAACGAAACCGTAATTGATGCAACAAAACGGGAACTATTTGAGGAAACAGGTGCGCTACAATTCAACCTTACAGGGCTATTCGACTATTCGGTTGAGACTGATGTTGCCAATAGTAGCGGAAGAGTTTTTATTGCAAAAGAAATTACTCTAGGGCCTCTTCCTGATAGCGAAATTGCCGAAATCAGTTTTTTCAAAAATTTACCCGAGAATTTAACCTATCCACTTATTCAACCAATATTATTCGAAAAAGCAGTAAATTTAGCCATTCAAAAAGGGTTAATTTAATGCCTACAAGAAACTTCATTTGGCTTGACGGTAATATTTTGGATGGGAACAACCCAGTGTTGCTCGCAAACAATAGGTCGTTTATGTATGGCGATGGAGTTTTTGAAACAATCCTAGCATATGGCACCGAGGCCAAACATCTTCCACTTCATTTTGCTCGATTGATAAAGGGCTTAAAGGTTCTGGAGATAGAAATTCCGCCTTTCATGAACGAGAGTTTTCTTGCGGAAACAATAACCCGCTTGCTGAATAAGAATAGATTTTTTGGCAATGCCCGAGTTAGAATAACTGTTTTCCGTAATAGCGATGGATTCTACACACCAACAAGTAATACCGCAGGAGTTCTTATTCAAACTCAAGAATTAAACTCAACCTTTTACGAACTTAACAAACAAGGGTACCTGCTCGATATTTACACCGATATCAAAAAACCAATCAACAAGTTCGCGTCCATAAAAAGCTGCAATGCATTGCTTTTTGTTAAGGCTGGATTATACAGGAAAGCAAACGACCTTGACGATTGCGTAATTCTTAACAATGAGGACAGGGTGGCCGAAACAATATCGTCCAATATATTTATTGTAAAAGGGAACACCATTTACACCCCATCGTTGGCCGAAGGATGTATTCCGGGAATAATGCGAGAGGTTGTGTGTAAAATTGCCCCAACATTGGGATACGAAATCAACAACCAGGTTGCATTTAGCATTAAAGCGCTTATGGATAGCGATGAGGTTTTCCTAACCAACTCGATTAACGGAATACGCTGGGTGTTGGGTATAAAGCAGAACCGATACTTCTGCAATGCGAGCAAAAAAATTATTGATGCTTTAAACAGGTATACCTTCCCAAAATCAATTTAAAGCAGGATTTTCCGGATAGATTGTCCAAGCCTTGAATTTTTTCCCAAGTTGCTGAACAGTAAAGTACCAGTTATCGTAAAGTCCTTTCATCATTTGAGCGGAATCCAAATTGGCAACTACCCACGAATCTTCTTTTAACTCCTTACTTAGCTGCCGAGCACCCCAGCCCGCATAACCAATAAACACTCTAAAATTCTCCTTATTTAGTTTACCTGCAATTGCCAATCCTTTTATGGCCTCAATATCACCATTCAAATAAAGTCCATTACCAACATTAACGGAGTTTGGAACAACATCGCCAAAGGTGTGAAGGAAGTTTATTGTTTCGGAACTAACAGGACCTCCAACAGAAACATTTACGTCGATATCAGGAAATCCACTAATTATATCACTCAAACTAAGATTTAGATGACGGTTAATAATAAACCCCATGGAGCCATTCTTATCGTGGTCAATTAGGAATATCACCGTTCGTTTAAAAAATGGGTCGGAAAGTTCGGGCTGAGCAATCAAAAGACGTCCGCCTTTGGGTGGAATTTGCTCAAAGTTGAACTTAAAAAAATCGAATCCTAGTTCCTTTGAAGTGGCCATTTTGTAAGATTTATTTGATAAACTTAAAAATGTCAGTTTAAAACCTAAACCATCCTAATCGAAAACTATGCCAAAATAAATATCTTATTTACAAATATTTGACGCCAAACATTTTAAAAGTTTAATGGAATTAGGTTGATAAGTAGCATTAATCAACTAAATAACTATCTTCGACATGAAAAAAATATTTAAAATGGCTAGGACAATTAAACAACCAACCTTACTTCAAGGGTTTATACCAATAGTTTTTCTAATTCTATTCCTTACATTAAATGTAATTTATTTTGGTAACGATACTCTTTCAGGGGCAAATCAAATTGCTCTACTATTGGCATCTACAATAGGAGCTGTAATTGCAATTTATTTGGGTCATAGTTGGTATAGTGTCCGAGGTATAATTGTAAAAACCATCGGAGCATCAATGCCTTCAATACTGATACTGATGCTAATAGGTGCTCTGGCCGGCACTTGGATGATAAGCGGTGTTGTACCAACAATGATATACTATGGACTTCAAATACTACATCCCAAAATATTTCTATTTGCTACAGTTATTATATGTTCCTTAGTATCATTGGCTACTGGAAGTTCATGGTCAACTGTTGCAACTATTGGAGTAGCATTACTAGGAATAGGAAATGCCTTGGGTTTCAATCCTGCAGTTGTAGCAGGAGCAATAATTTCGGGTGCTTACTTTGGCGACAAAATGTCACCGTTAAGCGACACAACAAACCTTGCCCCTGCAATGGCTGGTACAGATTTGTTTACGCACGTAAGATATATGGTTTACACAACTGCACCAACCCTAATAATCACTCTTATCATTTTTCTTGTAATTGGTTTTACATATAAATTTGATGGTACCGCAGATATTTCAAATACTCTTAGCACGTTGGATTCAACCTTCAACATATCTCCTTGGTTATTTTTAGTTCCGGTACTTTTAATAGTAGTCATTGTAAAAAAACTCCCACCATTACCCTCCATTATGTTTGGAGCGTTACTTGGTGGTATTTTTGCAATAATCCTTCAACCCCATATAATTGAGCAAATCTCTGGAGTAACGGATAACTATGCTAAAGCATCTTACATTACTGTAATGAAAAGCATGTACGGACAGGTATCGGTTGAAACAACGAGCCCTCAAATCAGCGAATTATTAACTACAAGAGGAATGGCAGGAATGATGAATACTATTTGGCTGATTCTTACCGCAATGATTTTTGGGGGTGTTATGGAATCCGCAGGTTTGTTGGTTAAAATTACCGAAACAATTATACGTTTTGCAAAATCAACAGGCTCATTAGTTGCATCTGTAGTTGGTAGTTGTCTGTTTTTCAACGTTACAGCATCTGACCAGTATATTTCCATTGTTGTACCTGGCCGTATGTTTGCCAAAACGTTCCGCAAACGAGGATTGAAACCAGAACTATTAAGTAGAACATTAGAGGATTCAGGAACAGTAACATCGGCATTGATACCCTGGAACACTTGCGGTGCTACCCAAGCCGCGGTGTTGGGTGTTCCAACACTAGCATATGCACCTTATGCATTTTTCAATATTATCAGTCCATTCATGAGTGTATTTATGGCAGCATTCAACATTAAAATCAGAAAATACACCGAGGAAGAAATGAAGAAGATTGAGGCGGATGATGCAAAAATGGAGGAGGCTGAATTAAAGTTTGAGCAATAGATTCGAATATGATTATTGAATTAGGCGTATAAGTGATAATTTGCGAATAGTTTCAAACCCAGAGGGTTTGAATGTTTATAGCAATTCGCATATTAGAAATTCGACTCCAGCTGGAGTCGAATAATTCTTATTCACAATGAATTTCTATACACATTTGATGCCGCCGGCATTATTTAATATAAGTAAAACGCCTAATTCAATAAAATTATTCTCCAAAAAGAAAACTCTGGCAGGATTTTGAATCCTGTCAGAGTTTATGACAAAAAAGTTTCTAGTACAATTTTGGATATCGCTTTGGATTAGCCTCATGCATTAACTGATAGATTCCATCGAAAACATCCTCTGCATTTGGGTTTGAAAAGTAGTCGCCATCGGTTGAGAAAGCAGGACGGTGCTCCTTCGCAGTAATAGTCTTGGGAGCAGAATCTAAGTACTGATAGCCATTGCGTTCCTCAAGCACCTTCTGCATCATAAATGCAGTTGCTCCTCCAGGAACATCCTCATCAAAGAATACAACACGATTTGTTTTCTTAATCGATTCCAAAACAATATTTGGTAAATCGAACGGAAGTAATGTTTGAACATCTATCAACTCTACAGAGATGCCAAATTCGGCAAGTTGGTCAACCGCATCCTGAGCAATTCGAACACAACTGCCGTAGGTTACCAGTGTAACATCGGTTCCTTCCTTAAGAATTTCAGGTATCCCCAACGGCACTTTGTACTCACCAATATTATCGGGCCTACGCTCCTTTAAACGATAGCCATTCAGCGGCTCAATAACCAAAGCGGGGTCGTCGGACTCGAGCAAAGTATTGTAGAATCCTGCGGCTTGCGTCATATTGCGCGGAACGCAAACGTATATTCCACGAATTGAGTTAATTACCATACTTAAAGGCGATCCAGAATGCCAAACACCCTCCAACCTATGGCCTCGTGTGCTGATTATCATAGGTGCCATTTGTCCACCCTTAGTTCTCCAACGAGTTGTTGCAACATCATCACTCATCGTTTGAAGCGCATAGAGCAGATAATCGAAATACTGAATTTCGGTTATTGGACGCATTCCACGGAAAGCAAGGCCTAATCCTTGACCAAGTATGGTGGCTTCGCGAATGCCGGTATCGGTAATTCTATTTTTACCATACTTCGACTGAATTCCCTCGTACGATTGGTTTACGCCACCAATACCACCAACATCCTCACCGAATGCAACAACTAATGGATTTTTCTCAAATACCTTATCCCAATTATCACGAAGTATTTCTCTACCATTTACCATTGGCGAATTCTCGGTGAACACAGGTTTTACTTCCTTAACTTTCCATGCAGCACGGTCGGTTTCACAGTAAAGATCTGAACTGTACCTATCGTATCCATCCTTCTGATTCCTATCCAACCAAGCACTTAGGTCGGCTTGTAGTTTATCGCGCATTGTACAATCGGTGCAAACGTGACGTAGAATTTTCTTTGCCGCACTCATGTTATCCTTACGGATAGGATTCTGTATCGCTTTTAGTTGATTTGTAATTATTCCAACCTTATCAACATGTTCGCGTTTACAGATACAGGAGCGATTATCGATAATCTTTATAAGTTCGTCGCGCTCTTTTTTTACTGGCGATGTAAATGCATCCCAAGCATTATCGCGTGCAATTTTAGCATCATCAATGGCCTTTTGCTCAGTATCGGCAAGTTCTTGCTCCGTGGCAATTTTCTCCTTTACAATCCAATCGTGAAAGCGTCTATTACAATCAAACTCTTTTTCCCACTCAAGGCGTTCAGCAGATTTGTAACGCTCGTGCGAACCCGAAGTAGAGTGACCTTGCGGTTGAGTAATCTCTGTAACGTGAAAAACTACAGGCACGTGCTCCTTACGAGCACGTTCAACACCTTCGGCGAAAGTTGCAATCATTGTTGGATAATCCCAACCTTTCACTTTGTATAGTATTATTCCTGTTGAATCCTTCTCCCCTTTCTCAAAACCTTTAAGAAGTTCAGAAATGCTTCCCTTTGCTGTTTGATACTCGCGAGGAACTGAAATTCCGTAACCATCGTCCCAAACAGCTAAGGCCATAGGAACTTGCATTACAGCAGCGGCATTCATTGTTTCCCAAAAATGTCCCTCAGATGTACTAGCATCGCCAATTGTACCAAAGGCAACTTCGTTTCCGCTATTGCTAAACTTACTATACTTTGATAATTCCTTATTGTCTCTAAACAACTTTGAAGCCCATGCAAGCCCCAGCAAGCGTGGCATTTGTCCTGCCGTAGGTGAAATATCGGGTGTACTATTACGCTGTTTGGTTAAATCCTTCCATGTACCATCGTCATTCAAACTACGGGTGGCAAAGTGATTGTTAAAAGTACGTCCTGCATTACCAGGGTTCAGCTTAACGTCGGTTTGACCGTAAAGCTGAGCAAAAAACTCCTCGGCGGAAAATGCGCCAACGGCCATCATAAAGGTTTGGTCGCGATAGTAGCCCGAACGCCAATCGCCATCCTTATAGAATTTTGCCAGAGCAATTTGAGCCAACTCCTTACCATCACCAAAAATTCCAAATTTTGCCTTTCCGGTTAACACCTCTTTACGCCCCATCAAGCTAATTTGACGGCTAAGCGTAGCCAAATAGTAATCGTTTAAGATTTCCGCTTTCGAAAATTGAGATTTATTCTGTATAGACATATCAATTTATTTTATTTAATAGGCTTTTTGACTTAGAAAACAACAAAACGGCAAGTTTGTTCTTTTCCGAACAAAAAGAATTCAATACCAATAAAATACAAAGACATAAAATTGATGAGCACTAAACCAATTAACATTAATATGCTAATCGACAAGTAAATTATTTGGTAGATCTTTAATAGGAACTTGAACTGTGGATTTTATGGCATTGCTAGCGATACCATCGGGTAATAAGTATCCTGTTATTGATATATTATCACCATCAACCCGAACAACTCCATAGACAAATACGTCGGCAATAATTCCGGTTGACTTAAACAAACTTTCGTTAAGGCTTGAGTAAACCTTGAAACTTGGAAAATTGGCTAGCGACCAGCCCTGTTCCTCAAGTAGATGGTTCCCGCTATACTGCTCGATAACCATTATATTACTAATATCTCGCAAAGCAGCTATAATCTCATTTTGTATCACATGATTAAAACGAGAGACCTTATCATCCTCTGTTCTAAACTGAAGTACAGCAAAATGAACCTTATATTTATTGGAATACTTAATAGTTAATTCGCTAACAAGTTTTGCAACAGCATTTTCAAGAGCTAAGTCGCTTTGAATATTGATAGGGTTACAAGTGATGGTTAGTAACAGAAAAAGGGATGTTATAAGTTTTTTCATTTCACAAAAAGTGGTAATTCTTTAACAAATTTAGCATACTTTCTGAAAAAACCAAATATTTACTAAAACATTTAAAGTGGTTTAGTGTTAATAGCAAATAAATATAAGCCGTTGAAATAAACATTTTTTGATTAAACAAAATACCTTTGCAGAAAAAAAAGGATGGAGATTTTAAAACTTATTGCTTTAGCCTCAGGAATCTTATTTATTGCATTAGCAGGAATGGCTCTGAAAATTATATTCCATAAAAGTCATAAGTTTCCTGAAACATCAGCTGGACACAACAAAGAATTGAGAAAAAGGGGCGTTAGTTGCCCTCGACACGACGAGATAAAGTGTTGGAGTAAAAAGCAAAACAACGGTTGCTCTACATGTTACGAGCATGCAAGGGATTAAACACAGTTATAATTTAAACACAGAAGCTAAATGGCTATTCTAAAGTTAATTCTTCTTACTGTAGTTGTTATTGCTATAGTTTTTTTAGGCTTATCGCTTAAAGTATTATTGGGAAAAACAAAAAAATCCGAATGCAAAAGCGACAATTCCGATGTAGGATACTCCTGTGGTTGTGGAGGTGGCGGTAATTGCAGCACAAACGGTGCAAAAAAAGGTTTTTAAACGCTATTGTTTATCTACAGTCTGCAAACCCTTACTTACCCAAACGCTGTATTTGCCATCGTTATCGGAATATATAAGATAAGCTTCTACATGAGGGTTTGAGTTGATAAAATTGATACTCCATTTGAGGCCATTAACCATAAAAGCTGTAGCAAGCGCATCGGCACGGGCAGCAGTTGGTGCAATAACTGTTGCGCTTAGCAATGAGTTAAGTTCTGGAAATCCTGTTTTGGGGTTAATAGTGTGAGAATACTTAAACCCATCGACCTCAATAAACTTTCTATAATTCCCCGAAGTTGCCAGTCCACGCCCACCAGTTAAAGGTATTTTTGTTTGAATATCTTCACCGGGAATGGCATTTTCGACTGGTTTATCGAGCCCAACAACCCAACTTGTACCTCTACTATTTATTCCGTTAGCACATATCTCACCACCAACTTCAACCAAAAAATTTCTAACACCTTTCGATTTCAGGAAATTGGCAATTACATCAACAGTATAGCCTTGAGCAATTGCATTTACATCAATCTGTACCTCTTGTTTGTATTTAATTAGGGTTAATCCATCTAATTTAAGATGATACATCCCTATAAGAGGCAGTAACGAACGAACCTTAGCCGAATCGATTCCTTTAACCTTGTCCTTCCCAAATCCAATTGCACGAATAACAGGTCCAACAGTAATATCGAAAGCACCCTGAGTTTCATTGTACACCGAATCGGAAATAACAAAAACCTCAGCAAGGAGTGAATCAATTGTAGATATTTCGTTTCGATTGAATTTTGATATTATTGAACTGTCGTTATAAACAGACATAGAGTTATCAATAACAAAGAATATTGAATCGAAGTTTGCAGAGAAGTTTCGATTCAATGAGTCGTAATAAGTAATACTAAAAGTGGTACCTTGTGCAAATCCATCAACCTGAATATACTCTTTGGGCTTTGGAGTGCATGAACTTATTAGTATAATCAAAGAAACTAACCAGAAAAAAATTCGCATGTTAATCGGTTTATAAAGTAATCTAGAATGTTGGACAAGGAATGGACTTCCACTTTTTCTTTGTGCTCACCTTGAATTCGTATATCATAGATATCTCGTGTGATCCACCTGAGTTTAGTCCAAGTCTTGATATCGTAAAATCGTAACTATATCCAATGCTTATTTGCTCCCATTTGTAACCAACCATAAATGCAAGAGCATCAACCCTACGGGAGGTGTTCCCTTTTGGCATTCCTCTCCACCAAACACCAAAACTAATAGGTTCAGAATACCAGTATAGCCCCAAATCGAGTTGCCTGTAAATATCCTGAATACGGAAATTGAATGCAAATGTAATAGACTCCTCTATCTTACTCATCATAAAACCCTTAGTAATGTACCGGTATCCACCATAAAACGAGTACTTAGGAGGAGTTCTAGAGTTGTCGTTGTAAAAGGATGCAACAGGCCTAAGCATATGATCCCAAGTTGCACCAAACCACACATTGTCGGAGTAAGCCAGAATTGAAGTAGCAACATCGATATCCCATACCGCATTATTACCGGGCTGTGTAACCGATGGTAATTCAGAAAAAAGCTGATCGCCAAAGATTAACTTGCTATAATCAATAGATATTTGCTGTAAATAGAAGGCTAAACCTGGCCGAATGTGCCAGTCAGAAACAGGCGTAAAATCGTACGAGTAAAGTGTTCCAAATTTAGTGTTTCCAAGATTACCAGCACCAGCCTGATCGCGAACAGCAACAAAACCCAGTCCGCTTCTAAACGCAATGAAATTATGATCCCACGATAAACTAAAAGTGTTAAACGATCCGGGAATAGATGTCCACTGGTTCCTATAGTTGGCTACAGTACGGTAACCAGCAATACCTCCAGCAAACGATGGAGATAAGAAGAGTGGACTTGCATAGAACTGTGTAAAATGTGGATCCTGTGCACTTGCAGCACCACAAAATAAAAACAGTAAAATGGCAACTATATGTTTTTTAAAATAGCTCAATACTCTTATGTAAAATAGTTAAAAAAACTCTGATCCATGAAATATAGTGCTTTCATCACACTTAAAACGGTACAAAAATAAAAATTAAAGTAAACAATAATCCATAACAAATCAAAACTCCCTACCTCAACAATGTTACACTTCCTTTCATATCAAAGGTCTTTCCATTAGTAAACTTACCAATGGCTCTCCACATATAAACTCCTTGTTCTGCTATTTTTCCGTTGATAAAACCATCCCAGCCAACTTTTACATCGGTGGAAGTAAACACTTGTTCACCCCAACGCGAGAAAATCATTAGTTTATAATCGACTACACCATAGTGGTATGGATGGAATACCTCATTCTTGTAATCTAAATCATCGTAAACACCACCATTTGATACTGTATTAGGCTTAAAAGCATTGGGGAATTTAAGCAGACCCGATCCTTCGACCCAAACAGCGGGGAACTTTGAAATTGAATCGATACAAGTGGCAACAACATCACCATTAATATTCTTGTACTCCATGTATGCCCATAGTGCTATACGGAACTCGCCAATTTTTGTGTAAGTATGAATTGGATCTCTCTCGTCGGTTTGGAATCCATCGCCCATATCCCACAAGCATCGCGAGTAACTAGTTGATGTGTTAAAGGCATGCACAGTGGCATCGGGAAGCATAACACGAACTGGGTAAACTTGGAAATTGGCATCTGGATTTTGGTAAACTCTAAATATCTTATAGTAAAAACGTTGACCTCCATCGCCATTTACCGTTAACTTAACAGTGTAATAACCAGGTTCAGTGTAGGTATGAATTGGCTCTGGTTCCACAGAGGTGGTTCCATCGCCAAACTCCCAGAAAAACGATTCGGCATACTGAGTTGCGTTGATAAAGTGAACCTCCATTGGCGAACAAGCCGAGTCGATATTACTAGTAAAAAAAGGAATAGGGTTTGGAGGCAATAGGTAAACAAAACTTGAGGTGGAGTCCTTACAGTTTGGACTATTAATTACAAGGCTAATATTGTACTTATAGTCGTTGCTCTTTGGCCCCCACGATAAATAGGTGTGGGTTCCAGGATTCTTAAGGTTCGAGAAAGTATTATCGTTAAATGTCCATGAGTAAGTCCAATTATCAGCGGCAGGGTTTGATTGGTTGTAAACATCAAACGTAGCATCGGGGAACACCTTAAGAGGTGGATCCAACGCTATGTGAGCAACAGGTGTTGCCCAAACGGTTACAGGTTGAATTGTATCGTGAAAACAATCAAATTCTGATGTTGCACTCAAACTAACATTAAACACCTTATCATTCTCCGTTAAATTTATAAACCGATGCTTTGGCGATGGGAACGATGAGGTTACTCCATTATCGAAATCCCAACGGTAGTAGTAAGCATTGGTTGATGTATTTTGCAATGTGACCTCGAAAGGATTACATGCAGCCCAGCCTGGATTTGCATTAAACTTAGCAACCACCTCGGGGTATACATATACGGTTTGCGATATTGAGTCGTCGCAACCAAACTCAGTAACTGTTTTAAGTTTTATTTGATATGGCTCTGTATTGCTACTATTCAAGTTGCGGAAAGTATGATTCATATTAGCCATACTCGTGGTGGTTGAATCGGAGCCATCGCCAAAGTCAAACATATTTGTTAGGTTTGTACCTATCGAGTTATTTTGAATTTCGACTGGGAACGGAGGACACGAAATATAATCGCCAGTTAGCTCCATCGAAGCAAAAGGACGTGGATGAACTACAATGTTATGAGTTATTGAGTCCTTACAACCATAAACACTTATAGCCCTCAACTTTACAGTAAATGTGCTATCCTGAGTTTTCGAGGTATTTATATACTGTATGGCAGGATTAACGTCCAACGAATTTACCCCATTTCCTAAATTCCAGAAATAAGTATCCGTAGAATTATTTACCGAAACTGTTTGATTCGTAATGGTTACATTATGAGGATGACAACCTTGGAAATCTGTATTAAAGTCAGGATAAATATGCGGGAACACTTTAATTGGTAACTTCATGGAATCGATACAGGTAGAATCATTCACATAACTTGTACGAAGAGTAATAGTTGGAGATAAAACAACAGGTGGCGTATTGGTAGAATTTATATAAGTATGCGAAGTTGGTTGTTCCGTATAAATATTCGGAGTACCATCTCCAAATTCCCACCTATACTTATAAAGTGGTGACACCGATGAGTTGTTAAGATCAACCGTAAGAGGAGTACATCCCTCAAATTTATTCCATTGAAAATCGGTCTTTACCAAAGGATAAACAGTTATTTCGGTGCTATCCTTACTATTACAGCCGAATTTGTTTGTAGCGGTTAATTTTACTTTGAATACTTGTGACTGATCCTTGTATACATGACTAAATGTACGACTGGCAGGAGTAGTTTCGGCCGAAGCCCCACCATCGCCAAAGTCCCATATGTAAGATGCAAGACCCGAAGAATTATTTGTGAAATTAATTGTAAGAGGATTACAACCAGCAAGTTTATCCACATCAAATTGAGAAACAACCCTAGGATAAATCACAATTGTTTGTTTAATCGAGTCGGAGCAGCCTGTTATAGAATCGCGACTTACCAGTTTTATTGTATCGGTAAGGATGTCGTTAAGCGTAGCATTATCGAACGGGTGTGTAAGCTGATTAGAAGTCTTAGTTACAGCAGAGCCGTTATAGAAAGTTGTCCAGAAGTACTTATTTCCGTTAAGCGATGTATTGGTAATATCCAAATCAAAAGGAGTACACTGCGACTGCTGTGCAAACACAAATCCTGCCTCAACCTTTGGGTGAACAGTTACAGGTATAAATTGCTTACGAGTACAGCCTTTAGGATTAACTGCAGTAACAGTAACATTCCTTGTTATACTAGCCGGATCGCGATTAATAAAAATGTGCTGAACATCATTGAATCCGGTACTTGCACCCGATTGTCCATCGTTAAAATCCCATGTATAATTAAGCGTACCACCGGTGGACAAGTTATCAAAATTGATCGGCAAATCGGAACAAACTGCTGCAGGAATTGGCGAAAAATTTAAGCGCAATTCTGGTAGCACAGTTACGGTTTTTGGTGTTGAAGTACTCTGGCATGTTCTTATTAACGTACCAAAACCATCGAAATGATCGGTTCGGGCTGTTAAACCAACTGTATAGGTAACATCTGTGTTGGGTAAAGTATTTCCTAAAAGTTGGGTAAATGATGGATCGGTTTTAACTCTAGCAACATTAATTGGAGCTCCTGCCGTTGGAACAAAACTCCAGTTAAAGTTTGTGCCATTCAGTGAATTATTATCAATCGAAACCTGAACAGGAGTACAAATTGAATCTATTTTCAGTGTATAGTCGGCAATAATTTCTGGGAATATTGTAACAGGTAACGTTGCTAATGTTGCATTAGAACAACCAATGCTGTTTGTAGCCGAAAGTGTAACCGTTCGGACAATGGGACTCGAGGTTTTATTCTCGTAATTATGTGTCATGTTGTTACGATGAGCAACATTCTCCTGCGAACCATCGCCATAGTTCCAGTTAAAGTTTAGAGTACCTCCTGTGGAATTGTTTCTAAAAATAATTGCATCGGGGGCACAAATATTATCGGATGAACTTGCATCGACAGCCAATGCAGCCACCACTCTTGGATTTACACTAAATGAGTATGATGTAGAGCCCGTACAGCCATATAAATTTGTCATGCTAAGCGATACTGTCTTCGACGCCGCTAACTCCGGATCGGGGTTAGTGTACTCCAAGACATAGTTTTCGCCAACGTTCGATATTATGCTTCCGCCATCCCAGCCCCAGTTGTAAACCGTACCGGTTTTAACCTGACTCGCATCGGAAAACTGAACCCTCATTGGGGTACAAGCGTCAATTATCGAAGTGTTAAACGCTGCATTAACAGGTGGATTTACAGTAACTGTAGCTGTTTTAACGGCAGAACAACCATCGGCCGAACGAGCAGTTAACTTTAACGAGTAATCCTTAGGAAGTTCAAATCCTGGATTTAGCAATTGCTGATTAACATTTGCGTTAATTGAACTCACGTTAAAAGTACCACCATCAGAAATCTCCCATAGAATATCGGTTAAAACCGAAGCGCTGCTATAAAGTGTCGATTGGTTAGTAATTGCTAAATTAAATGGGCTACAGCTAGCAGGAATCAAATCGGGTAAACTCCATTTGGCTTCAACCTCGGGGTAAGCTAAAACCACCTTATCGGGGGCTACCGCTGTACATGTTCCATTGCTGGCAGTAAGCTTAACGGTGTAAGTTTCGGTTGCGCCAGTTTTATTTTCAGGAATATTTATTGAATGCGATGTGCTTGATCCTGTAAAAAAGGTTGTTGCCCCACGTAAAACCTCCCATGAGTATGTACCAGCAGTAGGAGGAGCATCAACATTAAATGTAAAAGGCACACAGCTTGCGGCATTACTTAGACTGAATTCAGCCTTAATTTCGGGCTGCACATTTATAGTCTGCGATACAAGCGGAGCATTACACCCGAACCTATTCGACGCAATTAGATCTACTTGAACAGCTTTAACCACACTCGATGTATTAACCAGTTGGAAGAATGGATCCTCGGCTGTTGAGGCACCCAAATCGCCAAATTGCCACTGGTAAAACTCCGCATTGGTGTAGGTTCCATTAAAGTTAACATCTACAGGCGAGCAAGCATTGGTATTTCCATTTAGGTTGTATACAAATGATGATGTTGCTTGAGGGTTAACGGTAATTGTTCGGATTGCTACATCGGTACAACCTGCGCTATTGCGAGCAGTTAGCTTAACAGGCACACTATAGGGTACAAAAGTATTGTTCATACCCGCGGGGTAGGTGTATGTTTGAGGGCCTATATTCTTTGTGCCAAAATCGATTGTTCCATTGTTAAAAATATCCCACTCGAAAACTGAGGATCCTGGAGAGGATGCGTTGGTCATAATGGCAGTATGGGAAGAGCAACCCTCCTCATCGTCTATAGCAAGAACAGCTTGAACAAATGGGTTGACCGTAATATTTACTGGACCAGCCGATGCAGAGCAACCCCACTGGTTATCGGCGGTAAAGGTTACGGACTTTGTTGCTGGAGTAGAGCTAAAGTTATCGAAAATATAGTTGGTGCTAGTAACATTGTCAATGGCAGTGCCATCGATCATCCAATGATATATGCTTGCATTGGTTGTGGTTGCATTGAAATTAACCTCCAAGGGTGCGCATGCTGGATCGCCCACAACTGTTTGTGTAAAACTAGCTGTAGCCCGAGGGTTAATTGTGATTGTTCGGGTTGCCACATCGGTACACCCACCAGAATTGCGAACTCTAAGGCTTAGAGTTACTACATCGGGGGTGTTAGCAGGAATATTATCGTTCGTGCGAGAGAACAACCAGTTTCCACCACCGCTACTCTCGTACGTACCATTGCCATCCTTATCCCACTCGTAAGCAGTAATTCCGCCCTTGCTGTCGTTAATGATGCTAATATTATTGAGGGGCGAGCACCCTTCCACAACATCAACCACAAAACTAGATTTTATATATGCCTGAACAGTAACGTTAACAGGCTTAGTAACACTACAAAAATGCCATTGATCGGTTAGTGTGACATTGGCTGTAAATGTGGTTGGAGCAGATGTCAAGTTATTGTATACATGTGTTGGATTTGGATCGGCCGATGATCCTCCATCGCCAAAATCCCAGTTAAACGAGGCAGCTCCGTGGTTACCAACTGGCTGCGATAAAAAATGAACCGTTAATGGTTGGCAATGGTTTGGGTTCAATGCATCGACAACCGGATCGAGAATTGGAGTTACGTTAATATGGGGGTAAACAATAATACTTTTTTGCACGGCCTTTGTACACCCAATAGCCTCAACAACCAATGTTACAATGTACGTTTGAGGCGATGAAGTTGCATTGTTAAAGGTATACGATGCAGTATGATCGGCAGGCAGAACTGTAAGATCCGTTGTTTTAAAATTTGTTCCGTAGCCAGGAGTACCATCCAGTTTAACATACCAGTAAAGTTTACGTGGTGAACCCTGAGAACTATCCACAAAGTTTACGGTAACATTCCCGCAACCATTAAGAGTATCGGCATTAAACCCTGGAATTAATGGTGCAGATACGTTAACAGTTACATCGGCAGTTCCAGATAAATCGCAAGCACCTTGTACCGTTACGGTGTATTTTGTTGTTACAGTTGGACTTATTACGTTTGGATTATGAATATTGGGATTATCCAAAAATGTAATTGGCGACCAAGAGTATTTCGCTCCCCCATCTGCATTAAGTTGAGTGCTCTCTCCGTAACACAATTTAATTGAAGGGTCAACACTTGGGCCAACTGTTCCGGTAGGGCTAAATTGGTTGAAATTGGAAAAATAACCATAGAATGCATCATTCGCAGTATTTCCATTTATCACTCCTAAGTGATAAACATTCTCGTCGTTCACCAAAAGGTACGCAACACTTGGATCCAATCCATCGGCATTAATCCGAGCGTATTTCCAATTTGAAAACGGGGCTCCTACTTCTGGTAAATCATTAAAATTTGCAGCGTTGTTAATAGCATTTATAACAGCTAATTCATCAACACTACTAACAGGCAGGTTATTCTTAAGTAACCGGAATCGACCTATCCCTGTGTGCCATGCTAAAATATTAAGATAAAATTTATACGGATCGTCCTTAGTTCTATTAAAGGCAACCCTGTACGAACCTGTACAGACTGATATAGTAGGTATTAGTGCACCGGCTTTTTGACGTCCGGCTCCAGACATATGAAGAATATATACTGGATTATCAGAATTAATTGTGACAACTCTTGAGTTAAGGCTATTCATATCGATAGCCACAGTTTCCCCAACTCCTACTGTATGGTTTGTTGTTCCACCACCAGGTCCTCTTTTCACAGTAAAGTTTGTTCCAGCAACAGTTCCCACAACATAAACCCAATCCTCAATTTCAATTCCAGGAGCAACCTCATCATAGCCTACACCCTGAATAACAGCATAAGCTGTCCCTATATGATCAACAGGCACCAGTTGGTCTGTAACATAATCAGGATTACCGGAATAGTCGGACTTTACAACGTCATCGTGGGTTATAATTGCAATAGCACCCCCGCTACCCTCTCCCATATCTACTTCAACAATAGCACCAGCCAACCTGTCATTTTCACTAAAAGAAGTGTTGTAATATCCTGAGGCATTAGTATAACCATTATTCCTATATGGGGTAATTATTGCAGTTTGACCCTCGTCGAGCCAAATGGTGTGCCAACCGGCAGGCTTGGAGCCTTCACCTTTTACCCAAATTGGTTTTGGTGTGTAAATCCTTATTTTGGTATCGTTCTCTGTGGCCACAATATCAATGGAGCTGTAGGGTCTAAACCAGTAAGGATAATTACTTGTCACATTAGTTATTTGGAAAGGTACGAAAAAGTTATGACCCAGGGCATTCTTCCCTTTCAGAGAAATTAAGTCCATGTTGTATAAAACACTTATCTCGTAGTAGGCCGTAATGTTATTGTCGGACTCAATTAATATTCCCTTATTATTTCTGTTGATGTAGGGTTTTGCAGCAGCGGTATTGGAACTGGTCCAGAATAGAACATTCTCAATGGAAGTGTACCTGAAAGGATCTGGTGTTGTTGGATACCCTTGAACATATGATGAAAGATCGATACGTGTAGTTGTGTTCGCAGGGATACTCACGCTAATCGGAGTAAAGTAAGCCGAATTAGCTGGCATAGAAATGGTTACATTAGCCGCCTTATCGAATGTGGTTAAGTGTAAATAAACAGGGGTTCCGTTATTTTCCCAGTCAGTATTACCAGATCCTCCACTGTGATAGCGATTCACTTCAGGAACAGAGAACCAAAACTGGGTATCGGTTTGAGTCTTCCCTTCAATAAAGCAAAACAAAGAAAGAACTCCAACTATAAGCTTTTTGACAAGAGACATATTATTTGTGACGTAATTCATAATTTTGGCGATAAAATTACATATTTTTACGACGAAACTAAAACATTGTTATAGTTCAAACGTAAATTGAAAAAGGCAATAGTACTCAAAGCCTTAGTTTTTGAGATTTCTACAGTTTAAAATATTTGTAAATTGTACCTTTTGTAATTAACTTGCATTAAAAAATTACAGCAAATAATCAATTTGAAATCAAACATAATCAAATATATGCAAAAGACAATAAAAATAGTGATGACAGTAATATTTTTATTGACCATCGCTTTAAAATCATACACACAGGGCGAAGTTTTTTTAACCGCAGATTTTGAGGGTGGAAGTAAACCCTCAGGTTGGACAGAAGTCAGAGTTTCAGGCCTAAAGTATTGGGAATACCAGAATGGAGGCGGAGCAAACACGTCGTTGCCCGACTTTAGGCATCCTGCAGCAGCCTATGAAGGGAATTACAACGCACTGTTCTTTAGCCAAGGGGTTGGCCCAACTTCAAGGTTAATTACTCCTGCTATGAACCTAAGCTACTCCATAAAACCAGTCCTATCTTTTTGGTTGGCAATGGACGAATGGGACGGCAGCACCGATCAACTTAAGATTTACTACAGAACAAAAAGTTATCTTCCATGGCAATTACTGGAAACCTATACTGCAACTTTGAGTGTTTGGACAAAAAAGGAAATAATCCTCCCCGATGAGGTAAAAGTAACCACACTTCAAATTGCCTTTGAAGCAAAATCAAATTACGGTTACGGTGTTTGTATCGACAACGTACTTATTGATGAAAGAGGGGTTCTTCCTCGCACTGTAAGCACTGTTAACATGTACCAAACAAAAGAAACTGTTGCTTCGGGAACAACTGGGAATCCAATTGCCTTTGTAGAGATTGAGACTTCAGGAAACTCTGGATCTCTTAATTTAACACAGGCAAACTTTAACTACACTGGAACTGACATTAACGAAATAAATGCTTTTAAAATTTACTATACACGCGATAGTGTTTTCACCCCTACAAGCCAAATTATAGGCACATCGAATATTGTTGGAAACAACATTCAGTTCTCAGGATTTAGCCAAGCACTTCAGTTGGGTTTAAATTACATTTGGGTAACTGCTGATATTAAAAGCAGTGCTTTACATAACAACAATGTCGATATTGAATTGCCTGCCAACGGATTAACCATTAATAGTATAACTTACCCCTCGGTTGCAAAAACACCTACAGGAAAAAGTTTGATTGAAGAATCAATTATTACAACTGATTTTGAAAGTGCATCGTCATGGAGTCTCAATAACTCATGGGCAATAGGCGTACCTCTTGGTGGCGGAACCTACGATCCAAATCATTCTTTTGCAGGGACGAAGGTGCTTGCTACGAATTTAAATGGCAACTACCCATCAAACATAACTGTTGGAGGTGAGCATAACGCAATATCGCCACAGGCAAACGCCACCTACTATAAAAACGTAAATCTACGATATCGACGCTGGTTAAATATTGAGTCGTTAGACAGATCGAGGGTATGGCTAAGCAATGACGATGGTTCATCGTGGTCGAACGTTATGGAAAATCAGTTCCAAATTCAGGATAGGGTATGGAAATATTTACTACACGACATCTCTAGCCTATCGACAAGAAAAGGAAATGTAAAAGTCAAGTTTTCCATTGATGAATCCGATAATTCTATCGAGTACGGAGGATGGAATATAGATAACTTTGCTATCACGGGCGATTTTATTGCAAGTGATGTTGGTTTAAAAAGCATGGTTGCTCCAATAGTGAAATGCGGATTAACTTCAGCAGAGGTTGTT